>JBDTVL010000195.1:0-5458 GCA_040007215.1 Flavitalea sp. | reverse complement strand
GCATACAGTAAAAGCAGCGCAGATTGCAGTTGTCGGTCAGTGAAATCCGCAAATAATCATGCACACGTCCAAATGAATCTTTTATCATGTTAAGTATAACAACATGCTCCGCAGGCTGTTTTGTTCGAATTTACTAAAAAATACCGGGAGAGGTGAAAAGAGGATGCCGAGGGTGTTCATGTTAGCGATATTTCCCTTAGCTTAGCGGTTCTACATTATGAACATAGCTTTTACAAAAATCATACGGCTTAAGGAACGGCAATGGGAGTTTAATTTCAGAAAACTTCCCGGTGATCAGCAGAACTTTCATGCAGATGTTACCGATGCCAAAGGAGACAGGATCCAGTTTTCCATTTATAAAGACGCTCATGGCGTTTGGAGAACAACAGGAATTAAATTGCCATTGTGGATCGCCGATGGCGATAAACTGCTCGGCGATGCCATAGAACAGGGCATGGAAGAGTTTGCCAAATTACAATAGCGGAATTATAACCTTCGTCAGTCTGCCTTTAGGTCTATTTAGCTTTTATAACGGTGATCACTTTTTGGTACGACTGGTTTTGTAGTCGCAGGAAATAGGGGCCGGCTTTTAATCCGTCATTATATAAATTTATATTATAAGTTCCTGCTTCATAGCTTTGTTTGGCGTGCGTTTTCACTACCTGTCCCAATGAATTAAGCTGCTGCACCAAAGTAAATCCTCCGGTTGTTGAGAACTGAACAGTGGCGCTTACATCATAAGGATTTGGCCACATTTTCAGGATGAGCTTCTCCGATTCCTTATTAGTATCGTCGATACTGTCCGGTAAGCCGCAGGCACCTCCATGAATAAGCGGAAGCGATTGGTAATTTTGCAGCAACAGCGAATCAAGGAGAGGTTCTTTTACACAGAACCATCTTTCCAGGACGGATGCATATACGCTTCTGAAATCATATTGAAAAGCAATGTTATTGGCGGCGTTGATATCGGAAGATATTTCCGGGCTTTTTCCCAGCACGCCTTTCTGCACATGCTTTCCGAATAAAAGGAGAGGAGCGGCTGCGCCGTGATCAGTTCCAAGGCTTGCATTGGATTTGATGCGTCTCCCGAATTCTGAAAAAGTCATTCCCATAACCTTGTCGTCCAGTTCCATCAACTCCAGATCTTTCTGAAAGGCAGCTATGGAGGAAGATACTTCTTTCATCAGTTTTGCATGATTGCCTGTAGTGGTATCGCTGGCATTCACTTGTTTTTTATGCGTATCAAATCCACCTATTGATACCGTATATACGCGGGTTTTTAAACCTCCTTTGATAAGCCTGGTTACTATCTTTAACTGGTCGGCTAATGAGCTTTCCGGATAGGCCGCCATATTCGCGCTTTTATGATAAGCGGCACGAATGATATCGGAATATATTTTTGTTTTTTCTGATATCACCCTTAGGTACCTAAGTTCCTTGTTGGGGGAAGGTTGATTGAGTGGATAATCAGAAAAAGGGTTTATGAAATTATATATATTCTCAGGATCAGTAATGGAAAGGCCCATAGAAAGTATTGGTCCCTGAACAGATACAGTAGGCGTGCTGTTGATCTCTATAGCCAACGGATCGGGCATGTCCGCGCCGGGATAAGCGTCGGGATATCCGGGGTATTCACTTTCAATATAACGGCCCACCCATCCGGTTTTCTCTCTTTTGAAACGGTCTTCGGTGTTGTCGCCTGTCATCCATATATCAGTTGAACGGAAATGAGAGTAATTCTGGTTTTCATAACCTACCGATTGCACTACAGAGACTTTGCCATTATTATACATATTTTGTAGGTCTGTCATTGCAGGATGAAGGCCCGACTTATCGGTTCCGTCTAACCGAAGTACTTTACTTTGAGGAATAGCTACATTGGCTCGGGCATTATAATAGTTGCCATACATATCCAATGGTATAACCATATTAAGTCCGTCATTACCTCCACTCAACTGTACCAGCACTAGTATATGGTCGTTCGATTCTGCGGTACTGATCAGGGAAGTAAGCGATCGGCTGGGCGATGCGCTGAAAGCGGTGAAAGAAAATCCGTTTAATAATCCAGGAAAAGTTATCGCTGCTGGTACGGTGTTGGTGAGAAATTTACGTCTGTTCATAGGAATGGATTTTCATTAATTTATTGACGGATTAGCAGAGATGAAACTCTGGCAGATTCATAATGAATTTAAACAGCTCTTTTAATGCCGGCGTAATAACAGCATTGTTGTTACTGTTCCAGGCGTTTGTCCAGATACTGTCATCGCCTGAATTATTGATCAGGAACCTATTCTTCAGGTATGTTTTTGATGCGGCTGATAATGGGTAACGCAATAGCAGCAAGGTGATATCGTTCAGCAACTGATCTGGATCTGCGGCATTGGAAGAATAATTGGCAAATGCCCGCACATTCAACATATTTTGCTCTATAAGCGTATCCGTAAATTCAGCTCTTTTGGGTAAAGAGTTACTGTTGATCCAAAGTTCATAATTCATGGGATCCTGGAAATATGCCGGCCATCCTGCAACATCAGGAGGTTGTAAAAGGTTTTGCTGCATATCGGACGCTTTTCCATACAGAGAATAGAACAGAGGGTATGCATTTACGTAATCAGTCATTGCCGGAAAACTGACACTGAATTCACGAAGTGTTCCCGCAATAAAATCATATGGCGCCTTTATAAAGCATGCCTGGTTCGACGGATCAAAGAAATGATCGCTTTTCAAAAGCGCTTCCAGAACAGGGGTTATAGAAAAATTATTATTCCGGAATATCTGGGCTAGCGGAATGATCACATTATTTTCCGTATCTGTATCAATATCATAATATACAAACCATTTATATATTTTTCGGCAAATGAATCTGGCGCACTCCTCTGTTGAAAAGATCATATTAATGAGCTGATCTACTTCCTGCGTTCCATTACTACTTCCGGCAATGGTGGTATTGTTATAGAAAGAAGAAAATGTTTTATTCGACGTATCGTGCATGTTCTCCTCAAGGCTTGAAGTAAGCGTATCTGCATTTATGCGCCAGCCGGTTAATACTTTAGCGGCGGCTCTTACATCCTCTTCATTATACAATGAATCATTTCCTCTCCCAACTGTAAAAAGTTCCTGTAGCTCCCTGGCATAGTTTTCATCGGGAGCAAGTTTCGAATTCAGGAACCCATTTAGATGCGCTAACATGGCAGGGTCGATAGTTACGGCTTTTGTAAGTTCCCTAACATTGCCCATTGCATTTGTTCTGAGTAGCGCATGGTGACGATACAGCGTGGTGGCATTATCTACTTCTTCACGTTGCACTGAAAAATGATGATGCCAGAACAGTACCATTTTTTCATTAATGCTCCGGTTCTGATGTATGATCAATCCTGCCCACCATTTTCTAATACTTTCTATGCGCAGCCTGTTTATTCTCCCCTTAGCTTCTTCATTACTCACTTTATTAAGATCGTTTATCCAGGTTTGGCCAATGGCCACTCCTAAATCATCATAAGCGCCCGTCTCCGTTTCTATCAATCCATAATCACGAAGAGGCGGCGTTACCGATGGAATGTTATTCAGCAATTCATCTACCGCTTCAGCGGTTGACATGCCCAGGAAATAATCAATATCCGTTTTCGTGGCCCCAAACATGGTTCGTTTCAGCAAATGAGCTACTTCATTGGCGCTCCATGGTCCGGAATACGCGTTCAGTCCGCTTTCTAGTCCGCGTACCTGAAGAGGGTTGGCTTTTTGCTGCGTACCCTTTATTTTTGTCGCTCTTAAAAATTGTCTTCTGTCCATGGTATAAGGTTTAAAGCCAGAAATGTATTATCGTATAAGGGTAACCGTTCCCTTTCTCAGTTGCCATTGATTTTGAATGTTTTTATATCTCACCATATAAACAAAAGTATTGGAAGGCTGCGCTTGCCCGCGATGCATGCCATTCCATCGGTTATTTATACCCGAACTCTGGAATACCATTTCGCCGCTGCGGTTAAATACCTGCATCTGGAATTCCAGGGGAACTTTTCCTGCAGGTCCGAAAAAGTCATTGACTCCATCTCCGTTAGGCGTAAAGGCATTAGGTATCTGAACGGTGGCGTCCTTAAGCACCACCACCGTAAAATTATCCGTGGTATTACACTGGTCAAGGAACCTGTAAGCGGTATAAGAGGTGGTTGTCATGGGCGAAGCCACCGGGTTAGAGCAATGCGTACAACTCAGCGTTGGATGCGATTCCCAACTGATATTTCCTCCAGGCGATGAAGGAAGCGTGATCTGCTGCCCTTCAAAAATAGTATCTGATTTGGCCACATTATTAAACGGGCTGCTGATAAGCGCCGGTTTGTAGGTTACAAATGCCGAATCGTAACCGCATATATCGCGAAGCGTATCCGGCGCAGCGGCAAAACCATTTAAACTGCACACTACGGAATCTATCACCGCTATTTCCGGTTGCCTGAGTTTGATCACCGCAAAATCGGTTTCACCCTGACCGCCTGCAAAATCGCCATTACCCGATTCCGAATCGCCGGCCAGGTAATATTCTTTTAATACTGGCTGATAAGTTATACAACGCAGGTAATCATTTTTTGATCCGCCCAGGTTTTGTTTCCAAACCAGGCTGCCCGCAGCATTTAGTTTTACTACCCAGAAATCGCCATTGCCCTTATTGCCGGTGATATCGCCATCAGTTGAATAGGATATCCCTCCTACAATATATCCACCATCGTTGTCGGTGATAATAGAAGTGGCATACTCTGCGTCTGTTCCTCCCAGCGTTTTCTGCCAGAGCAGGGCTCCTGTAGGAGAGATATGTAAAACCCAGTAGTCCTGTCCACCCTTAGTTCCGGTAACATCTCCATCGGAAGAGGTGGTATAACCTGCAAGAGTAAGCGAACCATCGGCGGCGCTGCTCATTGAATAAGCCACGTCATTCTGCGAGCCTCCGTATATTTTACTGAATATTTTGTTGCCCGACATGTCGAGCTCCAATAACCATACATCGTAATTTTTCTGATTGGGCGGAATATCTCCATCGGTTGAGTTGGCATAACCTGCCAGGTACATTTTTCCATTCACGATCTCAATATCCAGCAGTTCTTCATTCTTGGTTCCCCCATAACATTTGGTCCAGAGTAAAGAGCCTGCCGGGCTTATCTTTAGCAGAACCGCATCGGTATAGCCTCCGGTTCCATGATTGCCCGTTATATCGCCATCATTAGAAGATGTTGATGCCACTACCAGGTAATTGCCGTCGTTGAGTAGCACGATCTGGTTGCCTATATCAAGACCGGTTCCACCATATCTTTTCTGCCATTCCAGCGTTCCGTTTGCCTTAAGCTTCAGTAGCCAGATATCTTTGCTTCCTCCGTAGCCTGCAATAACATCGCCATCTGTTGAATTGGTTTCACCCAATACGATAAAACCGCCATCGGGCGTTTCCAGCACATCCCTGGCGCTTTCATAT
>JBDTVL010000194.1:0-5461 GCA_040007215.1 Flavitalea sp. | reverse complement strand
CCATTCATGGGAGTGCGTATTTCATGGCCCAGTTTAACCAGCAGTTCACTTTTTGTTCTGTTTGCCGCTTGCGCTTCCTCCCGTGCTTTCTTTTCATTTTCTCTTGCATAGTGTAACAGTTCTTCTCGTTCTACCAATTTTCCCTGGAGTACAAACTGCGCGCTGAGTAATCGGCGGATGCGTACCCGGTGAAAGGTGAAGGCAGCGATTACTATCACGATAATTGCGGTTATCTGGAACCAGGCGGCGAGCCAGAATGGCGCCATAGCAAAGATCGCGGTTGCGAAGTATGAAAGAAAATGGTACATCATAGTATGTAATTGATTGCCGGCTCAGCATCAGCGTTACCGGTATATTATAATACGCGCAATTTTTCATTCTGAACAAATTCACGATTGCTGAGCGTAAGTATATACATACCCGGTCTTACAGATCCTTTCATACGGATCTGGTAATTACCTTTTCCATAAAACACAATGGTTCCGGTTTGAAGGGTTTGACCGCCCTCGCTGCTCAACAGGTATTCGTATGTTCCTGTAATATTTTCCTTAACAGTAATAGCTATTTGACTTCTTACCGGGTTAACCAGGATAAATCTTTTGCCTGAGGCAATCGCATCGCTGACCAAAACGATTTTTGTATAGGCAAAGCGACCATCTGTATCTACGCTTTTTACACGATACCATATTTTTCCGGTAAGCTGCGCGTTATCGGGAAACGAATATTTTAAGATACCCGATTGTTTCTGGCTTGGAATGGTTCCGGCCAGCGCAAAGGAACGGCCGTCAATACTTCTTTCTATTTCGAAATGATCAACATTCACTTCATTGGTTGTTTTCCATTCAACAAGCGTATAGGTCGATAGGCGCGAGGCCGTTATATTGAGAAAATTTAATGGTAGCGTTAGGAGCGATGTGCTTCCAAAGGTGAACTGACCGAATGAACTTACGCTGTTAGAAGTGATATTTCCTGTTGTTTGAACATCGCCGGTAGCGGATCCCCCGACATCTGTCCAAAGACCTCCTGTATAATAAGAGGCTTTGATGGTGGCAAGGAAGTATTCCGGCATATCTATTTTTGCGTTATTCCAGTTCTTTGCAACATTTGCAGAACCTCCGCTTATTTTATTGATTTGCCAGAATTCATGAGGATCTATCTGCAGCAGTGGCGACTGTACATTGCCTGTATTGGGAGTATTCTGATAATGATGAACGTTAAATTCTGAACTACCTGAAAGGCTGGTCAGTTGCACGGGCCTTTCTACAAACCCATTTCCCACTGGAAATAGGAAATCGGTGGCGCCGAATTTCTTCACCCATCCGCTCATGTGTTTGGAATCTCCATCTCCTGAATAGGAAGCCCCTGATTCATAGATAAGATAGTTGGGTGTTGCCGAACTGGAGATGATTCCATTTACAAATGTATGCGCGCCGCTTACGTCAAGATTGTTGTTAAGCAGTATTCCTGATGTATTATCGGTTGACAGGTTAAACGTTCTGAATGGCTGGGTTCCACCAACTATTTGCTGGGCGGTTCCAGTCAGGTTCAGCGTGCCTGTGCCTATGGGCATAGATACCTGGCCATTGGTCAGGTTCTGCGTAACATACAGGTTGCCGCTATTGGTCAGCGCGGCTCCGCTGGCATTTACCACATTGCCATTTACATACAGGATATCCGTTCCGGAAGATATCATAACAATACCATTGTTTTGAAGATCTGCCTGCGAATAGCCCGATAAAGATGCAGAAAGAAGCGCGGCGGCGGTTAATAGTTTAGTGATTTTCATTTGATAAATTTTACGCAACGATTAATTTTGCGGTTCAGTTAATTTGGCTAACTCTGCTTTCAGCGATGCCAGTCTCTGCTGTTGTTGTTGAATAGCTTTTATCAATAGCGGGGCCAGCTCGCCATAGTTCATTCCAAGGTTTTCTTTTGTTGCATCGCCGGTAACTATCTCTGGCGCGAGTAACTGAACTTCCTGGGCAATCAGTCCTACCTTATGATTTGTTGCAGGAGATGTTTTCCAGTTATAGGATACAGGATGCATTTTCATCAGTTCTTCAATGCCGTATGCCAATGGCTGAATATTTGTTTTCAATCTTACATCGGAAGTTTGTAAAGCGCCATTAGCGGCCCAAACTTCTTTCCACCTGTTAGTGGTGTTACCTAAAGTGAAGCTATTGTCTGTTTTAGGAGTCATGATACCTCCAACCGACAATTTCTCTGCCGGAGTAGTAGTTCCAACGCCAACATTTCCGGCAGCCGTGATACGCATTCTTTCATTGGCGGCGGCATATCCCCCGGTGAACAGGATTAGATCAGAGCCGGGTGTTCCATTTCCTATCACAAAATCGCTTCCAGTACCAAAAAGGTAAGCTCTGTTGACGCCATTTAAAATTGGCGCGGCTATATTGCTGTAAGCGCTTGAATTTATGCCCATATCAATATAGTTCTCAGATTCATTTCCATTATCTGCTGAGGCCACAAGATCGGAGCTGGCTAAAGCTGTCGCTGAAGTATTCTGAATATTTAACTGCAGGTAATTATTGATAGATCCTTTACCGCTGATTACATTGTAAGAAGTGGTATGACCAGCTTCCACTAATAGTTTTTCAGGATTCAATCCATCAGGCGCCGTAGTGTCAATAGTTACTTTTCCATTTTCGTTTATACGAAAACGTTCAAAGGCGCTGGTGTTGAACCTTAGATCGCTAAATGCTGTTGTCCCATCTCCTTTATAAGCGGCGTCAAGACCCGAACCGCCGAAATAATTTACTGCTCCGCCCGTTCTTGGCGACATACGTATTTGCCCGATAGTATCCCCGTTCTGAAGGTTCTGAGCGGCGCTTATAGTTCCCCCTGATTTTCTAATCTTGAAACCCTGCGTAATACTCGCTCCATTGGCAAAATCAGAGAATATATAATCATTTCCCGCATCATTATTGTCATTAACAAAATGCAGTCGTCCCGCAGGACTTGGCGTGCCTATTCCAAGAAATCCGCCGGTAGTTAACCGCATCGCTTCTGTATTGTTGGTGAGAAAGGGGAAATCAAAGTTGGTAACGGTTCCCAGCGATTTCATTGTTTTGATGGAATTTCCACCCTGGTTCCAGGCGCCGCCTATTGTTGAACTCTTGGCGGCAGGTACATCCTGCCCGGCAATTGTCCATCCGGTTCCATCGCTTACCAGCCGTATCACTTCATAAGGTTCATCCAGTAAAGTGCTTGCCTGCCCATCTATAGTTTGAGATGATGCTGTATTTATAGTTACAACAGGAGTAGGCAAAGTAGAACTGGCATTTTTTATCCAATATATCCTTCCAGTACAGGTAGTGGCATCAGGTAAACTGACCGATGCATCCGATGTTCCTGTAAAAGCGACGGCATAATCCGTTATGTCCACGCTGGTGTTCGAAGAGAAGGTTCTTATATTTACCGCAAAGCCTCCTCGAACATCCAGCGATGAATTCGGAGAAGCTGTTCCAAACCCGATCTGGCCATTAACGCCTGTGGCTATAAGCGACAGCGAACAGATGGTATATAATATTTTTTTCATGGTATATCTTGAATTGACCTGAGATTAATTAGCTTACTTTTTCTTCAACCCTGCAATGTTTTTTTCAATAGCATCAATTTCCGATTGTTGTTCCTGTATAGCATTAATCAGTACAGGAATAAGTTCGGCATAATTCATACCCAGATTCTCTTTCCTTTCATCGCCGATAACTACTTCCGGAACCAATGCCCTTACTTCCTGCGCAATAAGCCCGATTTTTGCTGCTTCTTGCGGATTGCTGATCCAGTTATATCTGACAGGACGCATAGCCATCACTTCTTTAAGACCATAATTTAGCGCCTGTATATTTGTTTTCAATCGTGCATCTGAGGTTTGAATAACGCCATTGGCCGACCATACGGCGCTCCAGCGCAATCCTGTTTTTCCCAGCGTGTAGGAATTATCAACTGAAGGAATCACGTTTCCGCCAACCGTTAATTTTTCCGTTGCAGAGGGGGTAGCGCCTATGCCTGTATTACCTGTGCTGCTGATACGCATTTTTTCGTCGGTGGTGGCAAAGCCATTGGTAAAGAAAATAAGATTATTGGCGGTGCTATTGCCAATAACAAGATCTTTACCGGTAGAATAGAGGTAAGCGGTATTAACGCCATTAAGTATTGGAGCCGCTGCATTGGAATAGACGCTGGAATTAATGCCCATATCTATAAAGTTTGCCGTTTCGCTGCCGTTGTTGGAACTGGCTACTATGTCGGAACTGGCGCTGGCGCTGTCTGCGCGGTTCTGAATATTTAATTGCAGGTAATTGTTGATGGAACCCTTTCCGCTGATCACATTGAAAGAGAGCGTAGAACCTGCATCTACCAGTAGCCTTTCAGGGTTAGTTGCATTAAAGGTTGATGTTCCTATTGCTACATTTCCAAACTCATTAATACGCATCCGTTCTGTATTGCTGGTGAAAAACCGCAGATCGGTCAGCTCATTTGTTCCAGAACCCTTATAAAAAGCTTCCATAGAAGATCCCGGTCCGCTTCCCAGCGTACCGTTATACCTGGGTACAAATCGTAAATAACCGATCTGGTCATTCAATGCCAGGTCTGAGGGAGAGCCTATTGTTCCTCTTGATTTGGATAAATAAAGTCCCTGAGTAGTTCCCGCGCCATAGTCATCAAAAATGTAATCATCGCCGGTTTCACTTCCCTGTGTCACCACGTGTAATCTTCCAGACGGATTATTAGTGCCCAGACCAAGAAATCCTGCAGAAGTTCCTCTCATCAGCCTCATTCTTTCTATATTATTTGTAATGAAGGGCAGGTCAAAATCTGTTATGGTCCCTATTGATTTGGAAGCGGTAACCCTGTTGCCGCCCTGTAACCAGGCGCTTCCTAAAGCGCTTGTTTTAGCTACTGCCACATCCTGGTTCAAGACGAACCAGTTGGATCCATTACTCACAAAACAAACCATTTCATTTGGCTCATCTAATACCCAGGTGGTGGCTGTGCCATCGATGGTTTGCGAAGAAGTGGAGGTTACATTTAAAATAGGCGTTGGCAACGTGGTACTTCCGTTTTTGATCCAGTAAGTACGTCCCTGGATGCCAACAGCAGTGGGTAAGGTAAACGTAGTGGTTACGGTTCCGGTGAATACTACAGTATTGTCTGTTGCGATCAGCGTTATAGCTGTTGCAGAAGTTCGGAAATTGGTTGATAGCGAACCCCGTACATCAAGCATAGAGTTTGGAGTGGTTGTTCCAACTCCTACCTGCGCGGTTACGTAAAATGAAACGAAAGCAAGCGGTAAAAAGAATAATTTTAATTTCATAGCCCTGTAATTTTAATTGATCAGCGTTCTTATGTAAAGGTCGATTTCGAAACGTTATTCACTTGCAGTCTCACCCGTATTGTTAGCCATTACCGGGTTAAACTTCCTGTTGTTCTTTTTCACATT
>JBDTVL010000193.1:0-5488 GCA_040007215.1 Flavitalea sp. | reverse complement strand
CCTGGTGCAGCTTCTCACAAAAAGAAAATAAAAATTACCCAGTTTGTCTGTGGTTTTTTCTTTCATTGCAAAGAATACGACTGCACAAATGGCGATACCGCATCCTGCGCTGATAAACTGCCAGAGCATCAGCGTTAACTGTCCTAAATACGATAATCCTGTTTCGCCGGAATAGTGTTGCAGGTTGGTGTTGGTAATAAAACTGACTGATGTATTAAAAGCCAGATCGCCGGTCATTGATGGATTAGCGTCTGGATTCAGTGGAAGCCAGCTCATATTCGTCAGTACAAACATGGAAATGATGAACCATAGTAAATTTATAGTTAGCAAGGCTTTCAGGTGCTGCTTCCAGCCCATTTCTTTAGCCGTATCAATACCGCTGACCTTATAAAATAGTTTGTCCAGCGGATTCAACAGTCTATCCAGCCATGTTTTTTCATTACTGAAAACTTTTCCGATATATCTGCCAAGCGGAATGGCCATTATCACTAACAAAACGTACATCAGTACGATGCCAAAGATTTCTGAATTCATGGTTTAAAATTTTTCCGGTTTAATAAGCACATAACACATATAGGCAAATACACCAATAGAGATGATAAATAATGCTATCATAGTTCAAATTTTTTCGAAGAAATTAATGGCTGCATAGAAAAACAGGAAAAGAATAATTCCTGCGGCGATAAGAATGGCGAATAACATGGTTTATGATTTTATGATTCTATAAATAATTCCTGCCATGATAATGAAGGCATATATGCCACTCAAAAGCTGCCAGGGTTGTAAGGTTGTTTTCAGCTTTTTCATTTTTGCGTATATTGACTATCCTTATTCAATTATTGCTCCATATTGGGCAAAAGAAACTGAAACTCTTTACAGCGCTGGATTCAAGTATTTTTTGGGCAGAACCGAGCAAATAAAAACCCTTTCAAAATGAAAGGGTGTTGCCTAGCGTTTTGATATGATATATCCTATATTTTAACTTTTAAGGGCGCCTTGCATAGTCAGGAGAGGGTAAGATTTGCCATTCATTTACTGAAGGTTTGAAAACTATTGCAACTTATACTCCTCTATTTTTCTATATAAAGTGGTGAGGGCAATATTGAGTAATTTGGCTGTTTCGGTTTTATTGCCTTTGGAATAATTCAATACTTTTTGAATATGGATCTTTTCTGCGCTGGCTAAATCAAAAGCAGACAGTACTTTGGAAGAGGAGGGAATGCTGCTGGCGGCAGACTGTATTTCTAAGGGTAGCGTTTTTAATGATAAACTATCGCTGTCTTCTAAAATGACGCTTCTTTCTATTACATTTTTTAATTCCCGGATATTGCCCGGCCAGTTATGCTGATTCAGGGCTTCGGCATATTCCTTCGAAATCCTGGATATCTTTTTATTGGCCTTGACAGAGAGGTCGGCGACAAAATGGTTCGCTAATTCCTCAATGTCTGAAGCCCTGTCTTTAAGAGAAGGTAAGGTAATCTGGAAAACGGCAATACGGTAAAACAGATCTTGCCTGAAATTACCGGATTCTATTTCTTTTTGCAGGTCCCTGTTAGTGGCTGATATCAGGCGTATATTAACTTTAACAGGTTTGTTTTCACCTACTTTTATCAGTTCGCCGGTTTCTAATACCCTTAACAGTTTTGCCTGTAGGTCGTAAGGCATTTCGCCAATTTCATCCAGGAAAACAGTCCCGTTGTTCGCTTCTTCAAATATGCCTTTACTGCTTTTTATGGCGCCGGTAAATGCGCCTGCCTTATGACCAAACAATTCGCTTTCCATTAAGTCTTTACTTATGGCTGCGCAGTTAATGGCTACAAAACTTTTATTGTTTCGGGCGCTGGACTGGTGAATGGCTTGTGCAAATACTTCCTTGCCAGTGCCGGTTTCCCCCGTTAGTAAAACCGAAGTGTCTGATGCCGCTACTTTAACGGCCAAATCAATAGCTGCGGTGAGCTGTTTTGATTTGCCAATGATGGCGTCGAAAGAATATTTTTTACCCAGTTGCTTTTCCAATTGCAGCACTCTTTTTGAGAGGGCTGCTTTTTCTATAGCCTTGTAGAGGAGCGGGATGATCTTATTATTATCATCGCCTTTGGTGATGTAATCAAAAGCGCCATTCTTGATAGCCTGTACGCCATCGGAGATATTGCCATAAGCGGTCAATAAAATAACTTCACAAAGGGGTGATTTTTGTTTGATCTGGCCAATCATGTCCACGCCATTTCCATCCGGTAATTTCACATCGCACAGCACAACGTCGAAATCTGTTTGTTCCAGTTTTTTCAAACCTGTTTTACAATCTCCTGCCTGTATTACTTCAAACCCTTCCAGACTGATGATCTTTGCCAGCAGCGTTCTGAGCTTTTCTTCATCGTCTATAATCAGAATATTGCTCTTCATGTAAATGCCGTTAATAGTAATCGCTTCATGGTTATTGTAAAGATATCTCTGCTCAAAAGTTATCAGCTCAGTTTCCAGTCAATGATTTTATTTGCCCATTCTTCCCGGTGAGGCGTTACCACTTTAATATAATTATCGGTATAACCTTCCATCATACCATTTTTTTTGCTGATCTCGAACAAAACCTTCCGTGTTTCACCCGTGTGTCGTTCGGCAAAATACTGGCTTTTCATATAGGAAAGATTACGCAGTTGTTTATTGCGTTCATGCCGGTCATTAACCGGCGTAACTGGCAGAATGGACAGCGCATGGGTATTGTCGCGTTCCGAATACGTAAATACATGGAGATAGGATACATCGATGGAATGAAGGAAATCGAAAGTTTCAGTGAAGTCTGCCGCTGTTTCTCCGGGAAATCCCACGATAACGTCGGCGCCTATACTACAATGGGGAATATGTTGTTTAATATGCGCCACGCGCTCGGCATACAATTCTCTTTTATATCTTCTTCTCATCATGCCGAGAATTTTATTGCTGCCGCTTTGCAGCGGAATATGAAAATGAGGCATGAACCTGGCGCTGCCGGCTACAAATTCTATAATGTCATTTGTAAGCAGGTTAGGTTCTATGGATGAGATGCGGTAACGTTCAATGCCTTCAATATTATCCAGCGCTTTTACCAGGTCAAAGAAATTCTCTTCCCGGTTTTTATCCGCGGAATGGCTTTTACCGAAATCGCCGAGGTTAACTCCGGTTAGTACGATTTCCTTTATACCTTTTAAAGCCAGTCCATTAACTGTGTCGACTACATGATCAACGCTATCGCTCCTGCTTTTTCCTCTTGCCATAGGTATGGTGCAGAAAGAGCAATTGTAATCGCAGCCATCCTGCACTTTAAGGAATGATCTTGTTCTGTCACCCCCGGAAAAAGAGGCATGGAAACCATTTACGTCATCAATATCGCAGGAACAGATCTTTCCGGAATCTCCTTTTGAGAGTTCTTTAATATGTTGAACGATATTGAATTTTTCGGCTGCCCCCAGCACCAGGTTAACGCCTGGAATGGAAGCGATCTCCTGTGGTTTCAGTTGCGCATAACAACCGGTGATGACAACCAGGCTTTCGGGCGACTTCCGCAGAACACGGCGTACCAGGTGACGGCATTCTTTATCGGCATTATCAGTAACCGAGCAGGTATTGATCACATATATATCCGCCTTGTCTTCAAACTTTCTCTTTTCAAAACCTTCTTCCTCCATTAACCTGGAGATAGATGAAGTCTCGGAAAAGTTCAGTTTACAACCCAGCGTATGAAAAGCTACTGTTCTAGTTTCTTGCATGAAGCGGTGAAATTACGAAACTGTAACCGATCTGCATATGGCTGGTGTATATACGATGCGGTTTTTACGGTATTTGATTGGTGAAAATACTCGGCGTTTCACTAAATATACTATGCAACAATAATACACGTAACGAATTCATTTTGTTTGCATTGACCATCGTACATTGTATCCCCTGACCGCTAGTTGTTCATCGTACCCGGACACCTTAAACTATTGCCTTATTAATCATGAGAACCCTGTTGTTTCCAATCAGGATTATTTATTGCGTGTACGCGCTGGTACTTTTCATTGCCATCATGTTCTGCATTATTCCCTTTGTTGTTGCCGCTTCATTTTTTGGAAAGATCAAAGGCGGGAATGTCATTTACCGTTTATGCGCTTTCTGGACCGATGCCTGGTGTCTGCTGATTGGTATTAGACATACCAATCTTTACGATGCGCCTCACGATAAATCAAAACAATACATTTTCGTGGCTAACCATATCTCGTATATGGATGCCCCTATAATTGTAAAAACAATCCGACAACCCGTAAGAGCGCTTGGCAAAGCAGAAATGTCGCGGATTCCTTTTTTTGGATTTATTTACCGGCGAGCCATTGTTACGGTGCAACGGAACAACCCGGAAAACAGGGCCAAGAGCGTAAGAATTTTACGATCTATACTGAAAAAGAAAATTTCCATCTTCATGTTCCCTGAAGGCACTTTCAATGAAACGCATCAGCCACTGAAAGAATTTTTTGATGGCGCTTTCAGGATTGCTATAGAAACGCAGACGCCTATCAAGCCCTTGTTATTCCTGGATGGTTATAACAGGATGCATTACAGATCTGTTTTTTCTCTGCGGCCGGGAAGATCAAGGTCTGTATTCCTGGAAGAAGTCAGCGTAGCCGGGTTGACCATGAAAGATGTGCAGGAACTTAAGCAGAAGGTGTATCAACGTATTGAACACAAACTGATCGACTACAAGGCCGATTGGATAATTGATTAGCGCCGGGTAATCCTTCCCAACGGGCGCTTACGCGCACTTTAATTATATTGCGGTGATTTATGTATGCAGAGATAATAATACCGCTGGCCCTGCCAAAGAATTATACCTGGGCGGTGCCTGCGGCATGGCAGGACCAGCTAAAACCTGGCATTAGGGTAGAAGTGGAGCTGGGTAAGAATAAGAAATATGCCGGCATTATCAAAAACCTCCACCAGCACAAGCCAACCGCATTCGAAGCTAAGGATATCCTGAATGTACTCGATACGGAACCGATCGTATTTCCTGAACAGTTGAAACTATGGGAATGGATCGCCGCTTATTATATGTGCAGCGAGGGAGAAGTAATGGCTGCCGCTTTACCTGCTCATTTCAAACTGAGCAGCGAAACATCTATTGTCTGGAATGAAGAATTCGGCGAAGATTTTTCAACGCTCGACGACCAGGAATACCTGGTTGCAGAAGCCCTGCTGATTAAAAAGCAGCTCACTATTTCTGAAGTCCAGCAAGCGCTGGATGAAATAAATGTTTACCCGGTCTTAAAAAGACTGATCGATAAAAAACTCTGCTTCGTTTGGGAATCGCTGAAAGACGGCTACACGCCCAAAAAAGAGACTTATATAAGGCTGAATCCGGTTTATGAAGAGGAGGAAAAACTGGCCGACCTGATGAATAACTGGAGTCGCGCCCCTAAACAACTCGCTTTACTGCTCAGTTATCTTCACCTGCTTAAAACTGATGGTGAAGTGATCAAAT
>JBDTVL010000192.1:0-5493 GCA_040007215.1 Flavitalea sp. | reverse complement strand
TTAAGTTCATTGAGCATATCCTTATAGATAGATTCCTGAGTATCATAAACAGGTTGATTCCCTTCATCTGATACATCTTTGACCGCCGTAGAATAAGGCACATCGCCGTAAGCGTCGGTTACCTGGTGAAACAGCCATACCTTCCATATCCTGGCCATTGCATGTTCATTGCTGAGTCGTGGCGTATTCTCTGTTAGCCTGATGACTTCGGCTGTATTGATCAGGTAATTCCTGTAAAAGGAACTGAGCGGCTCAATCCAATTACGATCCTGAAGAATAATACCTGAAGCGGGGTTGGCGGAATATCCTGAGTATTCACTGATGAGGCTGGCATTGTAGCTGGCAAAAATGGAGTTTTTCAGGGCCGTGGTAAATAAGATAGATGGATTGATCACGTCTTTGGTGACTAAAGAAGGATCGGTATTCAGTTTATCAAAATCCCGCGTGCAGGAATTTCCGGCTATAAGCAACGCCAACAGAAGCGGCAGACCTATCGAATGTATATTGAGTTTCATAATAATAATGATGTGTTTGAATAATGGGATTAGAATGAAAAAGATAAGTTTGCTCCGATACTTTTGACAGTGGGGATGCCCCGGGTTTCAAAACCCTGTGATGCTGCCGCAGTATTTAAAGCTCTTTCGGGACTAATACCCATGGTTTTGAATTGCGGATCGCGGTACAGGTACAATAGGTTTCTGCCGATAATGGATAGTTTTGCATTTCGCAGAAAGCTTTTCCTGAATAATGCCGAGCCGATGGTATAACCGATTGTAGCTTCGCGGAGCGCCACATAGTCGGCGTCTATCACGAATTCCTCGCCAATATTTCCATATCCTCTTTGCCCGTAGTAATCCTGCGCTAACAAAACCTTATCGCTTTTTTCAAATTTCCCCTGGCTTGTTTCAATAACGCCTTCAGCAATCATGTTGTCCCTGTTTTCAGTAAGCTTTGACAGGCCTCTCCTGTATTGGTCGTATTTAGTCCAGGACAATACCTTTCCTCCTTTTCTTACATCAATGAGTGCGCTGAGCTCAAAGCCTTTAAAAATAAAGGTATTGGTCAGTCCTGCCAGGAAATCGGGTTGGATATTTCCCAATACAACCGGGTCGGCGCCTCTCTGCCAAACGCCATTGGCGTTAAGAAGTTTCTCTCCTGTTGGCGTTCTCATGTATGGGAAGCCTACAATGTTTCCATAAGGTTCGCCAACTCTTGCCTCAATGGTGGCTACGCCATCCGGATCAAGCAGGGTAATAGCTGAAATACCCGGAGCCAGCGATTTAACAGTGGAATTATTCTTCGACAGGTTAATGGTCACTTCCCAACTGAATGCCCCCACTTTAACCGGAATGCCATTCAGCAACAGTTCTATCCCCTTATTGCGTATTTCACCGGCATTGATCAGCCTGGTAGTAAAACCGCGGGTGGGAGATATTTCAACAGGTAATATCTGGTTGATGGTAGAGGACGAGTAATAAGTAAAGTCTATGCCTAACCGATTTTTAAAAAACCTAAGCTCTGTACCCAGTTCTACCGTCTTTGTCAGTTCATTTTTAAGATTTAGTAATGGTATTGCCGTTCTGATATTCGCAAAAGGTAAACCATTGAATGTTGTACTGCTGTTGACGTCATAACCGGATTTCGTTTGATAGGGTATCGCGTCATTACCAGCTTCCGCATAAGAAGCTCTTAGTTTACCAAAGGAAATAACCTGCTGATTTATTTTAAAAGCATCCGAGAAAACAAAACTTGAACTTACTGAAGGATAGAAGAAGGAAAGATTGTCTGGCCCTAACGTTGACGACCAGTCGTTACGACCGGTAACATCGAGGAATAAAAAATTCCTGTATTCCAGTTGACCTGCAAAATATGCTGAGTTGATCTGTTTACGGATAAGCTCATTACGTGGAATGACCAGTTGTGCATTGCTGATATGATATAATCCGGGAATATTAAGATTGCTACCCCTGAATCCTACAAGTTCCTGTCGTCTGTTCATATGGTTAGCGCCAACCGATATGGCGCCCCTGAAATTGCGCGATAATTTTCCTGTAGCGGAAAGTAACAGATCGCTGTTTTCTTCTTTTACATGAAACTGGTTGTCTTCTACCGCTCCTCCGCTTTCAAATGGCGAACCATAACCTACGCGTGAGAACCTGGTGTCGGTATAGAAATCCGTGCCGGATCTCGCCTGTAAGGTTAGCCAGTTCGTGAAGGTATATTTTGCCGATAAAAAGCCGATTACCCGATCCCTGCTATCATTATTCTGCAGTTCATTTAATATCCAGTATGGATTGTAAGGGTTGCCGTTTTTAAAATTGATCTGGCTGCCATCATCCCGTTTATAATCTTTCAGCCAATCGAGGTTCACGATCCGGGGTAGCACATTCAGGTTCGATGCCGGGCTGGTAAAACTTAGGTTATTCTCCGGCCGGTTTTTTCCTTCCTGCCTGATATAATTGATCTTTCCATCTATAGAAAGACGGGAAGTCAGATTTGCCGAAATACGTAAGTTGATCGTTTGTCGTTTTAATGTATTGCCCGGAACGATGCCGGTATTATGCATATCCGATGCCGAAACTCTGTAGGAAACAGATTCATTACCTCCGCTGGCCCCAATGGTGTTGGTGATCGTGGATCCTGCCTGATAAAACTTTTTAATATTATCCTCGGCCTGAGAAGTATAGGTAATAGGGCCAAGTTCAGGGAAAGCCTGGAATACCAATTGTCTTCCGTCCATCTTTCCGCCCCATTCTGTATTCAGCCAGGTAGGCCATTGGCTATAGGTCTGTCCATTGATCTGTACATCTGAGAAAGAATTATAATTATCTTCATACCCGCCTCCCCATTTGGTTTGGAATTTAGGAATTACATTAGGCGTTTCCATGGTGGCATTTGAATTGAAGTTGATGCCGACGCCTTTTCTTTTTACTCCTTTTTTAGTGGTGATAAGAATAACGCCATTAGCGCCGCGCGCTCCATATAAGGAGGCGGCGGCAGGTCCTTTCAATACCGTTACATTTTCAACATCGTCAGGATTGATATTGTTGATGCCATCGCCATAATCTTTTCGGTCATAAAACCTTGTGGCGTCAAGGGTTTGATTATCTATCGGAACGCCGTCAACCACATATAAGGGCTGACCATTTCCTGACAGCGAGCTGTTGCCGCGGATCATCACAAAACTTGAGCCTCCGGCCCCGCCGGTAGTTGGATTAACGTGTACCCCCGCTACTTTTCCTTTCAGCGAGTTGACTATATTCGTTTCCCTGGCTTCAGTAAGTTCTTTTCCATCTATAACCTGCGCTGAATAGCCCAGCGCTTTCTTTTTTCTTTCAACGCCAAATGCCGTAACCACGATCTGGCCCAACTGTTTTACATCTGCCGCCAGTTGAATATTGATCTGCGTATGATTACCGGCTTTAACTTCCTGCGTAATATAGCCGGTGTAGGAAAATATGATGATGGTATTTCCGGAAGGAATAGATAAAGCATATTTTCCGGATGCATCGGTTACAACGCCTGTTGTTGTTCCCTTAATCATAACCGAAACGCCGGCTAATGGATTTCCATCCGCGGCAGAACTTACATTTCCGGATACAATGAATGCTGTGTTTTGATTGTTGCTAACAGAAGATTTCTCAACGCTTGCAGCGCTGTCTTCTTTTTCCTTGATCACCAGCGTTTTTTCAACAATGGCGAAAGTTAATGGCTGATTGAGGAAACACTGCTCAAGGAAAGCCTGTAATGGCATGTCTTTTACATCAACAGTAACCGTACCTGCTTTAAGAAGCATGGTTTCATTGTAGAAGAACTGGTAGCCGCTCTGTTTTTCCAGCTCCTTAAAAATACTTTGCAGGGTAGCCTTCCTGGATTTCAAAGTAATACTCTGAGCAATTCCGGAAGCGCTTACCTGCAAGCAGGCCGCAAAGATAATAACGGCGGTAAATTTCATGATCAGCAGCATTTTTAGCCTGAGGGCGCTTTGCGACCTTTGTTCAGGGCGCAAAGTTTTGCAATAAGCTTTCAAATTCATAGCTTTGGTTGTTTGGGTTTAACAGTAAATGAATAGTCTTTGCCGACTTTTTTTATTGACCTGATGGATGTTCCATCCTGATAGGTTGCCCAAATACCTTCCGTTCCGATCGCCATCGGAGCGGTTTTTTTTGAGCGCCCTGTAATTCCATAGATTAGATCAAGGCAATACGGTTAATGTGCGGTCTTCAAGCTGGAAATGGACTTTGCTGTAGGCCAGTATTTTTAATAGTTCCGATAAGTTCACCGATCTTTTGATCTTGCCTGTAAAGCGATCGGTTGTTTTAGCGCCTTTATATTTTACATCAATATCATACCATCGTTCCACCTGGCGCATCACCGTTCCAATATCGCTGCTGGAAAAATTAAACAGGCCTTCCTTCCAGGCAATGTCCTGCGCTATATCAGCCGCTGTATGACCAAGACCGCCATTTTTATCTAACTGCGATTGCTGTCCGGGACTTAAAACAAGCTGGTCATTTATTTTCACTGATCCTTCGAGTAATGTGGTTTTAAAATACTCTTCATTATCGTAAGCGTTAATATTAAAGTGAGTGCCCAGCACCTGAACATGCATATCGCCATGGTTGGCTGACCTTCTTACGGTAACGCTGAATGCGACGCCGGCTTTTTTGACAACTTCAAAATAAGCTTCTCCCGTGATCGTCACTTCACGCAGGGTTCCCTGGAAGGCTGTTGGAAAAGTAATGGAAGATGTTGCATTCAGCCAAACACGCGTGCCGTCAGGAAGCGTCAGCGTGTATTGCCCACCTCTTGGCGTGCTCATAGTATTATAAGCAACGCCATGAGCAACCGGCGATGAACCGGGATAATAAATAATTTGTCCATCTTTCGATTTAATTATTCTCGCTCCGTTTTGCAGCGCTAGTTCTCCGTTCCCCGCGCTATCCAGCGCTATTTTTCGTCCATCGGCAAGCGTGAGCAGCGCTTTGTCTCCACCCGGCGCAATATCATTTTTCAGATAAGCTTTTTCAGCAGATGACTGAGTAGATAATGGTTTATTGGCGTTCCAGAGGTAAACGCCGATGCCAAACAGCAAAATAACAGCGGCTGAATATCGTAACCATGCCGTACGCAGGAAATGAATACGATGTGCCGGCTTTATAAGAGGAATGTTTTCATTTACTTTAGCCAATACAGGCCCGGCAATGTTTTCAGATGCATTAACCGCCTCTTTTATAATTGCCGATATGCGTTCCTTGTCATTCCATTGCCCCAGCATCTGTACTTGCTCCAGGAGATAATTACGGTCCGACAACTGCCGGTACAGGTCCCTATGATTGGGTTGATTTAACCAGGCATCCAATAAAGCCTGTTCGTCGGACTCCAATGTAGCGCCCTCTGCCTTTTGGGCAATTAAGGCGGCAATCCGGATAGCTTCTTCAATATGTTCAGCGTTTTCTTCCATGAGTATCATTAACTGTTATATTAAACACC
>JBDTVL010000191.1:0-5523 GCA_040007215.1 Flavitalea sp. | reverse complement strand
GGTCCAGTTTAGGTCCTCCATAGCTGGATGTGGGAAGATAATGCCATTGCTGAATTAAAAATGATGAGGCTTTAATCTTTTTGTCTGCGCTGACCGGTTCTGTAAATTCTATTTCAAAACCCCGTGGTTTAGCGCGAATAGCCAGCATTTCAAAAGAAGGTTTTCCATTATATTTCAATCGCTGAAGGCCAAATTGTTTTTCTTTCCAGCTCCAACCTCCCACCATACCTATTCCCCCGATATACAATGCGCTGTCTGGACCCCAGCGAAGCCGGTTAACTCCCGCTTCCAGACCCTGTGTAAAACGGAATACGGCGCCCTGGTAATCGCCATTTATTTTTTCCAGGAAATCGCGTTGGATGCCTCCATGGGTTACATCGCCATGTAACATCTGTCCTTTACAAGGACCATAAGGACACAGCACAGGTTCTGTAGGAGAGTTGCCAATTTCATCTTCCGGCAACCATATAGCAGGCATGGCTATGCGCGGAGGCGCATGCAACGAATCCAGGAAGCCCCAGCGCATACCGTGATACTCGCCTTTTTTTACGTGTATCAGTTTGTTCGCGGGAACCCATTCTCCCTGGTTATCGGTAACAAATATCTCATTGTCTACGCCCAGCCCTATCCCGTTAGGCGTTCTTAATCCATAATTGATCCATTCAAAACTTCCATCCCTGCTGATCTTTATCGTCCTTCCCCTGTCGGGAAGTTCTTTTTCGTTAGACATCAGCCTCATGGCCATAGACAGGGTGGCATAAAAATATCCGTCTTTATATACCAATCCGAAAGCGAATTCATGGAAATCACCCGTCACGCCCCAGCTATTACATATAGCCTGGTATTCGTCCATAATACCATCTCCATCCAGATCTGCCAATTTGGTGAGTTCCTGTTTTTGTAAAACATATATTTCTCCATTCACCACTTCTATTCCTAATGGTTCTGCCAGACCCGATGCTATTCGCTTTACTTTTATTTTAGCGGTATCGCCGGTTTCCACTCCTTCAAGCGCATATACGGCTCCGATAGAATCCCAGGTAGTGACCAGTAACCGGCCATCGGGCATAAATGCCAATCCGCCTACCCTTGGTTTGAAATGATCATCATGAATTGTTTGTAAGGAATAACTGGGATGAACTCCGGCTAATGCCGCTCCGAAACCTGGTTTGGCTTTTTCCGGTAAAGAGAGAATTTTATCATTAGCCATTTTAACAGGCGCTTCATTAGCCGAAGGTTTTAAAGTGAGAATATAATCCAGCATGGTCCGTATCTCTTTATCTGAAAGTCCGGGATGAGCGGTCATCGGCGTATTTCCCCAAACGCCGGAGCCGCCGTCCTTCACTTTACTTACCAGGTGCGAAGAAGGATTCTCTTCATCCTGGTATCGCTGGGCAATGCGGATCAATGCAGGACCTACCGTGTTTTTATCCAGTTCATGACAGGTCTGGCAATCACTTTTCTCCATATAATATCTACCCATATGATCGTAGTTGGCGGCTTCTTCAGGAAGAACCTGCGGGGGAAGTTCATTGAAATAGGTAGTTAGCCGTGAAGTGGAATCCGGTCCCAGCAGAAAAACATTATCTAAAGATTTTAAAGATACCGATACGCCTTTACGCGCACCGGATAGGGTAAATAGTCTTTCCAATCCTGGCCTGCCGTCCTCACCCCGGATAAATTCAGGGCGTTCCGATATCATGATGGTATCGTGATTGGAAAGCAGCAGCATAAATTGCAGGTATACCTGGTTGTCTTTAAAACGATAACCCTTACTGATGATGTGGGTGGAATCTTTTTTGCCGTCAATTTCGGCTATCCATTGATTATGAAGGAGACCGCTGTATGGCGTTCCCCAGCTTTCAGGTTGTATATTTTTTTTATTGGTAAAAGCAGCGCCTTCCAGGCTGATCCCGCCTTTCCATACTTTGTAAATATTTCCATGAGCAAGGTCATAAGCTACATAACACGATGAATCCAGGGCCAGCGTGAGCATGCGCGGATGTTTATCTAACACAGAACGTAAAGCCCATACTTCTTTAGGTCGTTTGATGATACCCGCTTTTTTTGTGCCGCAGGCAAGGCAGAACATCATAATAAATACTATCGTTTTCGGGATTTTGGGCATCTGTTTTTCATTAACTGGTTTTTCACAACTTCATTTTTCTTTTAAGGTGGTATTTCAGGACGCCTGCCATAGTTCGTGAACCTTTTTCAGGTCTCTTTTCATAGCGGTAAAAATATCTCTTTTATCCATAGTGATTTTACCCTCTCCATTTTCTACTCCTCCTAACGGATATTCGAAATGAAGCGATACAGGAACATCGACCTGATATTTCTTAAGCAGCTTAAAATAACTTTTAAAATCAACCATCCCTTCGCCTGCAGGCACGTCGGTTATCTTCCACACGCCATTTTTTTGCTTCCAGATAAAATCTTTTATATTTATTGATCCTATACGCGGCTGAATCAATCGTAACCCATTGGGCCAGCACAAACCGCCTTCGGCAACAGCATGATGAATATCATATTGAACGCCCATATACTGATGATCTGATTCTTTGACTAATTCATTCAACTCCCATACGTTTGCGCCTGCCAATAAACCAGAATGATTCTGATAATGACCGGCAATTTTCAATTCCTTATTTAACAGGCTTAATTTTTTTAACTTTTCCGCTAACAGGCTCACCGCTTCCGTAATAGTGGACGTTTCGGGATAAGGATAATGAGTGGTTCTATAATGTTTAAATCCAAGACGCGAAGCGACCGTTAATAATTTTACATCTACAGAGTTATCAGGATCGCCAACTTCTGTGGCCATTAATAGCGGACTAAAGCCCACTTTACGAATAGCTTCCACTGCTTTGGGCAAATCATCTTCCACTCTTTCCGGTAATACATGACCGAAGGGGCGAACGGTAAGATCAATACCATCAAAACCCATTTCCGCCGCGGCTTCCGCCATATCCTTATAATTAAGAAAATGAAGATTTT
Organism: Flavitalea sp.; assembly: GCA_040007215.1. GTDB lineage: Bacteria > Bacteroidota > Bacteroidia > Chitinophagales > Chitinophagaceae > Flavitalea. The sequence continues at coordinate 2,526 of JBDTVL010000191.1, read as the reverse complement.
TGGAGAAGATATTAATTTTTAAACGATCTGCGGCAGTATCGCTGGCGGCGAAGGCGCTGGCTGACACCAGGGGCAATGCCGCTCCGGCAAGCAAAGATTGTTTCAGGAAATGGCGCCTGGAAGATTGGAATACATCAGATTTCATATGCGGTTAAAATTAGTTTTCTAAGCTAGCTTTTTTTGCGCAATGAACTATATAAATATATTTAAACCAGGGCAAAAAAATTGCCATCCTAAGATGGCAAAACAATCGATCCTAAAAAAAATAAACTATATAAACGCCATACTGGTTTTACTCTTTAACCAGTTCTGAATAATAAACATGTTCTTCAACTTTTAGCACAGTAGTATAAACGCCTTTCTCAATGCCAGAAACAAAGAATATGGGTATTTTATTAAACCCTTTCGTAACGGCCATCTGCTGTTCTATTAAAGTTTTACCGCATTTTGCTTTAACCTGGAAAGTAGCCCAGCCATCTTTATCTGCATTCACGAGTAAGCTAGCATTTTTCTTAACAGAGGCGGGGAAAATAGCGAATGATTTCTCATCATTAACCTGCCTGGCAATGGAAACATACTCTTCCTGGATAGAAGTATAATGGTTATCGGCCAGTTCCTGCTGTGCAAACCCCTTTACTGAAATAAGAATGACAAAAGCAAAAAACAGTTTCGAAAATTTCCTGATGTTATTAACCATATAATTAGCGTTTAAGAGTTTACAAACTGATATAAATCGGTTTCAAGAATACTGCTTGCCGGATAACATATACGGCTCGCCCGGATAATTTTACATGGATAATTGGGAAGGAAAAAAACTGGAAAATAACCAGCTTTTTTCTATGGTGGATGCTCATCAGTAACAAGAACCCTTCCATAAGCCAATTGATTGAGAACCAGTATTAAAAAAATCCGGCACGATAAAAACCTTCCCAGATATGGAATATTATTATCGTAATTGGAAGACGAATAGAAATGCCTGAAAGATACTGCTCCAAAACCAGGCTTAGCTAAGCGCTTCGGCAATAGACTGGTCCATTTGTAAGTGCTGCTGTCTTTATTGAGTAATGCGTTTCAGCTTATCTACATAAGAAAGTTTAGTAATCAGTACAAATAAAACCGGCACAACAAAGATGGCTAGTGTGGTCGCCGAAAGCATGCCGCCAAAAACAGGCCAGCCAATGGTTTACGCGATTCGGCTGCTGCTCCTGTAGCAAAGGCCAGCGGTAATACGCCCAGGATAAAAGCCAGGGAGGTCATCACTATCGGGCGTAACCGAAGATTTACGGCCTGCAATGTTGCATGAACAATATCTACGATTCACTATAATTATATACTATTCAATGTAACAGGCCTGTAGAAAAGAAGATATTGATTAATCATTATTACAGGCGCACAAGTTTATAAGTGACAAACAACACGAAAATCATTTGCCCTGGACCTGTTCTTCCTTAAGTTTATTTTTGACCACATCGAAGGGATATCTTAATGCCAGTTCTCTTATTTCGTAACTAAATTCGGTAAATGTTTCCTCCCATAATTTTGCCTCTTCAGGCGTATAGGAATAAAATCCATGCGCATTCGATACACCCCTTCCCCCGGCTTTAACAATATCATCTATCAGCTTAGGCATTTCCGTTTTATTGCTCAGCGTTGGAAAAAGGTCTTTTATTACATTATGATAGGCCGCCACACCCGTTAGATCCATCCAACGGAACACGCCTACCAGGGTCATCCAGTATCCTGCATTGTTGCGGCATGCCCGGTCAACATCTTCAATAGTGGCATAACCATTTTCAACCAGGTTAAAGGCTTCACGATACATCGCGTACATAAGACGGTTAGTAATAAACCCCCGGATATCTCTTCTTACCAGCGTAGGTTCCTTTCCCCATAAATGAGAAAGCTCATACAGGTATTCGCCCTTTTCAATATTGCTCAACTCACCGCAGATCACTTCCAGGAAACGCGTAGTATGCGAAGGCTCCGCCCAATGCAAACCAAAAAATCTTTCCGGATAACTGGTAAGTTTCTGCAAAATACTTATCGGTATTGCGGAGGTATTACTGACCAGCAAGGCCTCGCGATCAATCACCGCTTCAACTTTTGCATATACCGATTTTTTAATGGCCTCGCTCTCCAGGGTACATTCTATAACCAGTTTACAGTTGCTCAACGCCGCATAATCTTCCGTGATGAGCAGGTTTTTCAAAAAATGTTCCGGGGCTTGCTGTACAAGTCCCTGTTCCGCCGATTTTAAAAGATGAGCCCGGATACGGGATTCCGCATGTTTAATATCGTCGCTGATCGGGGCCACTCCAACTACAGGGTGCCCCGCCATCAGCAGACAGGTGGCAATACTGCAACCCATCAGTCCCAAACCTACAACGCCCACCGGAATTTCATTAGCTATAACGGCCATGGTATAAATGCTTTTATAAAATAATTAAACGCGCAGCTAATTTCAGTTTTATTATAACAATACCACCTTACCCGTTTTCACTGATTCATCGCATGCAAAAGCTATAC
>JBDTVL010000190.1:0-5527 GCA_040007215.1 Flavitalea sp. | reverse complement strand
ATTTCTTTAAGAAAGTTTTTGAAGATAAAACACTCGGTCTTGATAAACAGGCAAAATTTGTACAGCCGGAAAACATGAAAAGTGAGATGCTGTATGACTACATGAACATACAGGACCAGGCACCACCTCCGGGTGCCGAAGGCGTTGATGCGGGCAATAGCGCCGACGAATACCTGGGGTCTCCGGATGCCAATGATGTACCCGTAGAATCTAAACTTTCGCTGGAAGAACAAAAAATATTACAGGAGGCCGGGGGTAAAAAAAAAATTGACGATAAAGTAGACCAAAAAGGAAAAAACGAAGAAGATAACGGCGACAAAAAGAAAAAGAAAGGCTTTTTTAAACGACTTTTTGGAAAGAAAGATAAAAATCAATAAAAACCTATTTCCCTATATTTCCAACCAGTCCTATGCTATGTACAAAATGATAACTTGACGATTCAGTAACCGCCATCCTGTATTGCGAATTGATCATTAAATAAGCTTCTCCGAAAAAACTGATCTGCAGGCCCACACCTACTGGAATGAAAGCGCCCCAGTAGCCTTCATATTTAGAAAATCCCGCCCCGATCTGCATATAAGGAACAAACCAGTATTTGTCGCTTAGCATTTTCGCTTTTATTGAAGCATCCATCTCCAGCAGCAGATGTTCACTTCCGCTTGGTGTATGATTTCCCCTGGGGTAATCAAGAAACGAACCTGCAAGCATAGACGAAAAATCCCAATGCTCCGATAAGCCATTTCCATAACTGAGCGCAAAGCCCTGTCGCATATCCTTCAGTCTGCCGAATTTTTTATCTTTTAATACCGCCGAAAGCGAGGTAGTCCGAATGATACGGGCGGTTTCGAAATCATTAAATATAAAATGAATGCCCAGCGTATTGGGCTGCCTGGCAGAGCGCGCCTGGCTATAAACAAATGAATAACATAAAGCCAGAGAACCGGAAAGGAGTAACGATTTAACCATAATCGTATATTAAGATAACAAAGATTCCATATACAATACAAGAAAGTAATAGGGACCGAAAAACTGGTTATTTTTTTGATTCCCCATGGTAATTCTTCAATACCTCTACCTTTACCCGGGCAAGCCCCCTGCCTACATATCCCAGCTTAGCTGCAGCCGATCTGCTTAGGTCAACCAGTCTTTTATTCCTGAAGTTAAGCCTGTCATTTACCCGCACGATCACCGATCTTTTATTACGCAGGTTGGTCACTTTGATCCAGGTGTTCATAGGTAAACGGTTATGGGCAGCCGTCATTTTCAGTTGGTCATATTTTTCACCGCTTGCCGTGAGCCGCCCCTGGAACTTTGCATGATAATAACTGGCCGTGCCGGTCTGAATAACCGGTACTTTTTTGTTATTTGCTTTTCGGATACTATCTGCGCGGGATTGCGCATGCACACCCTCCAATCCCTGTATTAGCAGGATAACGCCCAGCAAGATCCATTTCATAGATATCAGTTTATGTTCTTTGAAAAATACTTTTCTGCCAGTATTTTATCTTCAGCATAAATATCATCGTAGAAATTCACTTTACCATTTACGCCCTCACAGGTATAATACCTGATGAATATAGGCGCTTTCTTAAAGCCCGATACCACATGTTTTTCCTGCCTGGCTATCCAGTTGGCCAGCGTATCTACAGAATACCTGATGGTATCGTTACGCACCAGGAAGTGGGCCAGGTCCCGCCAGCGCTGCACTCTTACGCAGCCATGGCTCAGCGCCCTGGAAGATTTGGAAAATAACCAGCGCGCATTGGTGTCGTGAAGATAAACGGAGTAAGGATTTCTGAAATTGAATTTCAGCACGCCCAGCGAATTATCATCGCCCTGCCGCTGCTTAAGCTGATAAGGAAATTTATTCTTACTCAGTTTGCTCCAGTTGATTTTTTCAGGATCAATAACGCTATCATACCGGTCAACCACCATCAGGTTTTGTTTTTCGAGATACTTGATATTCTTTTGTATCTGCGGAAGCATTTCTTTAAATACAATACTATAAGGCACGGTCCACTGCGGAAAAGTAATGAAGTTGGATATTTCCGAACTCAGTTCAGGCGTTCTTGTTTTTGCCGCCCCTACAATAACTCTCGATTCCAGCGCAATGGTATCGCTATCGATCACCTTTAACCGAAAAGAGGGAAGGTTCACCCAAACATATACCGGGGGAAGGGTGTCGGGCATGATCTTGTATTTATCCAGGCTTAAAGCAATACGCTTGAATTTTTCCCAATCGGTATCGTTAAGGCTGTTAACAGTAGCTTCATTGATCTTTCCGCTGGGTTTTATTTTTTTTGAAGACTGATAAGCGGCAAGGGCCTTTCGCAAACTGGCTGTATCGCCGGTCGTGTACGAGGAATCTATAGCATGCACCTCCAGGAGGCGCTGTTGTAATGAAGCATAAAACGACGCTGAATCTATGACAGGATAAGTAAGATAAGTATAACGGCCAAATACAGCCGAATCGAGAAATCCGGGAATACCCGCCTTCAAATCCTGATAGCCTGCCAATTTTGGCTCCAGCTCTTGCAACGCGGAATCAATATTTTTTGATTGAATGATCTGGTCCAGAACGCCAAGATATAAATCACCTGCGATAACCGTATCTTTCTTTAAAGTTAGACTGTCGTAAGGAAGTCTGCCTCTTTTAATGTCCTTACTGATCATCAATACGGCATTGGTCAGCATCACATCGGCTCTTGACCATAACGCCGCATCTTTCTGAGCGATAGTATCTTTTTCTATCTGGCTATGAATAGCCATTAAAGAGCTGTAATGATAATCGGAAGGAAATAAGCCGTAATTTTTGGAACGACCAATAAACTGGAATATCGCATCCCCTTTGGAAAGCCATGAACCATTAGACGACCACAAAGGATTGTACCCCCTCTTCTCATATACAGAACTCATACCCTTAGCATCGGACAGGATCACGCTGTCATTGACCTTTCCGTCGTTATCTGCTGCATAGGTGAGCAAATCCTGTAAATTCCTGCGAACCCGGTCTTCGAGTTGTTCTGGTTTTTTAACGATATCTTTTTCTTCGGGCTTTTTGTCTTTACAGGAATAGAAAACAACCAGGGCCAGTACAAAAAAGGTGGGATAAAGGGTTTTTAGGAATTTCATGCTTAATTATTGATGCCGCAGGACTTCCCTGCATTCGATATTCCATCAATAATAATAAAACGTTTTGAATAATCCGCATTTTGAGCCTATTTATACCATAAAGAGCAGACAATCAGCTAACTTTGAACAATACCATAGTCAAATACAGCTATTTATGACAGTCTTCCCATTACCCAATAAAACCCTGCTCTCCATCGTTTTACTTTTAACCGCTTTTCTGACGGTAAATGCTCAACAGGATACCAATGGCCTGAAACCGCTGAAAATATTATCCACCGTGGAGGCTTACCAGTCATCTGTTCAGGCTGATCCTGAAAAAGCGATGATTGAATTAAAAACGGTTGTTCCCACGATCATTTACGACCTTCGTTATGCCACAAAAAATAATTTTACCGGCAAAAAACTATATCCAAAAAACACGCATCATACTTTCCTGAGAAAGATGCCTGCCAATGCGCTGGCCGAAGTACAGAAAGAACTCAATGAAAAAGGATTGGTCATAAAAGTATTTGATGTTTACCGTCCTTATGCGGTTAGTAAAAAATTCTGGGACCTGATTCATGACGACAGGTATGTGGCTGATCCTGCAAAAGGATCCTTGCACAACCGCGGGCTGGCTATAGATATGACGCTTGTAGATGCAAAAACAGGTAAAGAGCTGGAAATGGGAACAGGATTTGATGATTTTACAGAAAAAGCGCATCCCGATCATATGCAATTCCCTGCAGACATACTGGCCAACCGAAAAATACTGCGCTCGGTAATGGAAAAGAACGGGTTTGAACAATTTCCTACAGAATGGTGGCATTATTCATGGCCCGACAACAGGAATTACGAAACTCTTGATATAGAAAATGAAGTGTTATTTCCGGTAATCAGCGCTAAATAAATCCGCTGCACATTCAGCGAATCGGTTAACCTTAACCGCTATTAGCCTTTAATGACCCTCGGAATATGCTGTTCGAGAAGTAGCATGTCTACCATCGTTATAGCGGCAACCGCTTCCAACACTACAGGAACACGTAAAGCGATACACAGATCATGTCGTCCTTTTACAGAGAAAGCTTCTATGTTGCCGGTGTCCAGGTTAAGCGTTTGCTGTTCCTTTGGCGTGGAGGAAGTTGGTTTAATAGCGATCCTGAAAACGATCTCATTGCCATTAGTGATACCGCCTACAATACCACCAGCATTATTCGTAGTTGTTTTGCCTGTTGTATTTTCGATGGCGTCATTATGATCGGCGCCAAACATTTTTGCAGCTTTAAATCCTGCTCCAAATTCAATGCCCCTGACGGCAGGAATAGCAAAAACGGCATGACTGATCAGCGATTCTGCTGAATCAAAAAAAGGTTCTCCTAATCCAACGGGCAATCCGGATATACGGCATTCTACAATTCCCCCTATAGTATCTTTAGCATCAATAGCTTTTTGCAATCCTTTTTTCGTATCGGTCTCTCCTCCTATTTCCAGTATGGAGGCATTCAACTGAACAGGCGTACTACTGGCGTCTTTTAAAATTTTCTTGGCTATCACGCCTGCGGCTACAAGCGCCACTGTAAGCCGGCCGCTGAAATGGCCTCCACCACGGAAATCTTCAAAACCCCCGAATTTCTGGCTGGCTACAAGATCGGCATGTCCTGGTCGGGGCACCGCTCTTTGTTTTTCGTAATCGGTAGAACGGGTATTATTATTTTCAAAAAGAATGGTAATAGGCGCGCCAGTGGTACGGTTATTAAAAATGCCGCTTTTAAAAACTGGAAGATCGTCTTCTTTCCTGGGCGTAGTCCCTTTTTGCATTCCGCCCTTTCTTCGTTCTATATCGGTTACAAAATCTTCGGCTGTTATGGCAAGGCCTGCTGGGCAACCATCAATATTGATGCCTACGCTTTCTCCATGCGATTCGCCGAAAATAGAAATGCGGAATATGCGTCCAAAGGAATTCAAACGTGTGAATTTAAAAGTTTATGTTATGATGGCTCTATCCTGTAAAGATACTGATGCGCCAAGTGATTGAAGGTCGTTATAAAAATCAGGATATGATTTATCTATAGCTTCTGCCTGTTCAATATCCGTATTGCCATCAGCCCTTAATCCTGCAACGGCGCAGGCCATGGCAATGCGGTGATCATGGCGGGAATGAACGGCTGCGCCTTTAACGGCATTACCTCCTTCAACGGTCATGATATCCTCATCAAGCTGTATTACGACGCCCATCTTCCCAAACTCATCCTGCAGGGTTAGCGCGCGGTTACTTTCCTTATGCGCCAGGCGGCTTACGCCTTTTATAATACTAGATCCTTTACAATAGGCGGCAAGCGCTACCAGCGGAGGAAAAAGATCGGGGCAATCTGTTGCGTCAAATTCAAAAGCTTCCAGTTTTGCAGGGCCAATGGTT
>JBDTVL010000189.1:0-5557 GCA_040007215.1 Flavitalea sp. | reverse complement strand
TTCTTTTTTCGTGTATTCGCCAAATAGATTCACCCATTCGGTATGCGATTTTTCTTCGATGAGTTTAGTGAGCATGGGTAAGGTTTCCTTACAATCGCCCCATACCGGTACGGTCGACTTTACATTTTTGTCGATCTCTGCCGGGTCTATATCGAGATGTATTACTTTAGCCTGCTTGGCGTATTTATCCAGTCTGCCGGTTACACGATCATCGAAACGCATACCAACCGCGATCAGCACATCGCATTCATTGGTGAGTACGTTAGGTCCATAATTGCCATGCATACCCAGCATCCCTACATTCAGCGGGTGAGCGGTAGGCAGCGCGCTGCAACCCAGGATGGTCCATGCGGCGGGAATACCCGATTTTTCTACAAACTTCTTAAACTCATTTTCCGCTTTACCGAGAATAACGCCCTGTCCGAAAATGATAAAAGGTTTTTTTGCTTCATTGATCAGCGTTGCCGCCTCTTCAACATATTCTTTACGTACCAGCGGTTTTGGACGGTAGCTGCGAATATGATCACACTTCTTATAACCTGGGTATGCGAATTTCTGCAACTGTGCATTTTTAGTAATGTCGATAAGCACAGGTCCGGGACGACCGCTTTTAGCGATATAAAAAGCTTTGGCGAGTACTGAAGGTATTTCTGTGGCATCGGTTACCTGGTAGTTCCATTTGGTTACCGGCGTAGTGATATTGATCACATCGGTTTCCTGGAAAGCATCTGTTCCCAGCAGGTGGGCAAATACCTGGCCGGTGATACATACCAGCGGCGTACTGTCGATCTGTGCATCTGCAAGACCGGTTACCAGGTTAGTGGCGCCTGGTCCGCTGGTAGCGAAAACGACGCCTACTTTTCCCGATGAACGCGCAAACCCCTGAGCGGCATGAATGCCTCCCTGTTCGTGGCGAACCAGGATATGATGCAGCCTGTCGCGGAAATCGTACAATGCATCATAGATGGGCATGATGGCGCCTCCCGGATAGCCGAAAATAGTGGCCACGCCTTCAGCGAGTAATGCATGCAATACCGCCTCTGATCCGCTGAGTTCAATTTCCTTGCTGATCTCAGGAGCTGTAAGAATCGCCGTTTCCTGTTGTGTACTCATAATATTTTATTTAGCGCTATTTATTATTATTAATCTTCATCCGTTACGCATCCTTCTGCCGCTGTTTTCACGTGTCTTGCATATTTGAACAATACGCCTTTGGTCGCTTTCAGCGCCGGCTGTTTCCAACCGCTCTTTCTTTTGGCTATTTCTTCGGGGCTCACGTGCAGGGTTAAACGCTTTGTAGGAACGTCTATCGAAATCCGGTCGTTATCATTTACAAAGGCGATCAGTCCGCCATCGAATGATTCCGGGGTAATATGCCCCACCACAAATCCATGGGTGCCTCCGCTGAATCTGCCATCGGTGATCAGGGCCACCGATTTTCCCAGGCCGGCGCCAATAATGGCCGATGTAGGCTTAAGCATTTCCGGCATACCGGGAGCTCCCTTCGGACCCACCTGGCGGATCACTACTACATCGCCTTTCTGCACGCGCCCGCTCTGTATCCCTTTGATCAGTTCAAACTCGCCATCGAATACTCTTGCCGGTCCTTCAAACGTCTCACCTTCTTTACCCGTGATCTTTGCCACGCTTCCGCCTTCGGCCAGGTTGCCGTATAATATTTGCAAATGCCCGGTGGCTTTGATAGGCGTTTCTACCGGCATGATGATCTTCTGCTGGTCAAAATCAAGGTCCTTAACGTCTGCAAGATTTTCTGCGATGGTTTTACCGGTAACGGTTAAACAGTCGCCGTGTATAAATCCTTTCTGCCATAAATATTTCATTACTGCAGGAACGCCGCCATACTGGTGAAGATCCTGCATCAGGTATTTGCCGCTGGGTTTGAAATCGGCCAGCATCGGCACCCTGTCGCTCACTTCCTGGAAATCATCCTGCGTTAAAGGTATGTCCACGCTCCTGGCTATAGCGATCAAATGCAATACCGCATTGGTGCTTCCGCCCAGGACCATGATCACCACAATGGCATTTTCAAATGCTTCGCGCGTCATAATATCGGAGGGCTTGATATCTTTCTCCAGCAGGTTCCTGATCGCCTTACCCGCATCTATACATTCCTGTTTTTTCTCTGCGCTCAAAGCGGGGTTGGAAGAAGAATAAGGAAGGCTCATACCCATCGCTTCTATAGCCGCAGCCATGGTATTGGCTGTATACATACCGCCGCAGGCTCCTGCGCTTGGGCATGCCTGTTGTACTATATTTTTAAAATCTTCTTCGCTCAGTTGGCCGGCAATTTTCTGACCCAGCGCTTCGAATGCTGAAATGATGTTGAGGTCCTGTCCTTTGTAATGACCGGGCGCTATGGTTCCGCCATATACCATGATAGCGGGACGGTTCAGCCGTCCCATCGCCATAACCGATCCGGGCATATTCTTATCACATCCCGGCAAAGCGATCAACCCGTCATAATACTGTGCCCCGCAAACGGTTTCTATAGAGTCGGCGATAATATCGCGGCTGACCAGAGAATATCGCATACCTTCTGTTCCATTACTGATGCCATCGCTTACGCCGATGGTATTAAAGATCAATCCCACCTGGTCGTTATCCCATACGCCCTGTTTTACAATTTTGGCCAGGTCGTTAAGGTGCATGTTACAGGTATTGCCGTCATAGCCCATACTCACGATCCCCACCTGCGGTTTTTTCAGGTCTTCTTCCGTTAATCCGATTCCATATAACATAGCCTGCGCCGCAGGCTGCGTCTGATCCTGAGTGATCGTTTTCGAGTATTTGTTCAGTTCTTGTGGCATGATTTATTTTTATTGTCCAGGCTTTATATCTTTAATCAGCTTCGTTGCGTCGCACGCTTCATCGTTCTTATCTCTACTGAGCGTTTAAGCGCCCATTAATACGTTTTCATATCTTCTTTCCGTCACTTTTGCTTTGTAGGCATCCTGTATCACTTTACCCAGCGATGCGCTCCATTGTTTTTTAAGCGGCGAGCCATCCAGCGATTCCCATCCTATCACTTCAGCCGCTGTGCCGCAGAAAAAGGCGGCATCGGCTTCTTTCAGTTCGCTGGTACTGAATAATTTTTCTTCTACTTCAATATCCAGTTCCCGGCATATTTCCAGCACGGTGGCCCTGGTAATTCCCGGTAATATATTTCCCAGTGAAGGGGTGAATAGTTTACCGTTTTTTTCAAAGAAAACATTAGCTCCCGGCGCTTCTGCAACAAACCCATTCATATCATTGAGCAGGGCCTCGTCGTATCCTTTAGCTTTAGCTTCCTGGCTGGCCAGCATCGAGTTCACATAATGACCCGAAGCTTTCACTTCTATTAAAAACGCTTTAGGATTCGGACGTTCGAAGGAAGAGGTCATTACCCTGATCAGCTTATCGCCGAGAAAGGGCGCCATCTCCCAAACAGCTATTGAAATATTCGTTTCTTCATTTAGCGAGAAGCTCATATTTGCGGGCGCATATACCAGCGGCCTGATATAAGCATCCTGCAGGTTATTCCTGGAAAGAACTTCATACGTTGCGTCGATCAGCGCTTCCCTGCTGTAGGGATAAGCGATATTCATTTTTTCAGCAGAATTTCTAAGCCTGTCGTAATGTTCAACCGCTTTGAATATCCTGGTTTCTCCGTTAGCTGTTCTGTATGCCCTGATACCTTCGAATACGGCATAACCGTAATGCAATGACTGGCTGTACAGATCCATTTTTGTGTCGGCAGCTTTCTGAAATTTTCCATTCAGGTAAAGGATGGTATCCTCATTATAGTATTTCACGATGTCTGTTTTTTAAGATGACCTCAAAACAAAAAACCCGCCTCTGTGGAGGCGGGTCGCTATATCGTTTTGTTATTTACGTTAACATCCACCTCACTGCAGTACAGGAATAATAATAATGACCACCACAATTAGCGTTGCAGCTATACGGTTAATCACTTTATTTATTTCCTTTCCGAACATGAGGATCGTTTGAAATACGAATATACTGCCGCCTTTTTAAAATACAAAGAACTTTTTTTAGTTATCAGAGGATTATTCCGGAATTACCCGGCTGCTTATCTTGTCGTCATACGCCGCATTCAGCGGTTATATGATGGTAGACTTGCTCAACGCTATATTACTGCGGTTAATAGTAGACGGTATACGGTTTTCTACAAAATCGCGCACCAGGTCGCCAATAGTAGAGGTGGAATAACTGTTCACGGGATCTATATCCTTGCTCACAAATCCATGCGCCAGCGTCCAGTCTACCGCCGTCCTGATCAGGTCCGCTTCTTCTTTCAATTGAAAATGATCCAGCATCATAGCCGCTGAAAGTATCGACCCCAGCGGGTTGGCAATATCTTTGCCTGCCGCCTGCGGATAAGAACCATGTATGGGTTCAAACAGGGCTACGGAAGCGCCTACCGATGCAGAGGGCAGCATTCCCAGCGAACCGCTGATCACGCTGGCTTCATCGCTGATGATATCACCGAACATGTTTTCTGTGAGCACCACATCAAATTGTTTCGGGTTAAGGATGATCTGCATGGCGGCATTATCAACGAACATATAATCCACTTTAACTTCGGCATACTGTCCCGCTATTTCCTGCACTACTTTTCTCCATAGCCTGGAAGTTTCCAGCACATTGGCTTTATCTACCAGCGTTAATCGTTTCGACCGCTTCATGGCATAACCGAAGGCCAGGTGCGACACTCTTTCAATTTCATCGCGGGTATAGGTGCATTCATCTGTCGCCTGCGTTTTATCTTCACTCAATTCTTTCTTTCCGAAATATATCCCTCCTGTCAGCTCGCGAAAGATGATGAAGTCTACTCCTTCGAGTTGTTTATTCTTCAATGGCGAAAGATGATGTAGGGAAGGATAGGTAGATACCGGGCGGATATTTGCAAAAAGCCCCAGCGATTTCCTCAGCTTCAGCAACCCCTGTTCAGGACGCACTTTTGCCGCGGGATCATTATCATATTTAGGATGACCAATAGCGCCAAAAAGAATGGCATCGCTTTCGAGACAAATTTCTACGGTCTCATCCGGCAAAGGACTGCCTGTTTTATCTATAGCGTCGGCGCCCATCAGGCAATAGCTGTAATTGAACTGATGCCCGAATTGCTGCGCAATGGCATCCAGTATTTTGATCGACTGCTGCGTTACTTCGGGGCCAATGCCATCTCCGAGTATAACTGCTATGTTCTTTTGCATTTTAAAATATTGTTTTATTTCCTGTTTGTAGAATTATCCGTTATGCTGTTGCCGCAATTAATGATGCTCAAAAGCTTCAATATCCTTCCTTACGCTTAACAGGTAATCGATATCGTCATAACCGTTAAGCATACACGTTTTTTTATAATCGTTGATCTCGAAAGTTTCCTGGCTGCCGGTTTCATCGATAGTAATCGTCTGATCCTGCAGGTTAACAGAAAGCGTTGCATCGCTTCCCAGCCTGAAGATCTCCTGGAGAAATTCGTCCGATACCCTTACCGGCAATACGCCATTGTTCAAAGCGTTGTTCTTGAAAATAT
>JBDTVL010000188.1:0-5620 GCA_040007215.1 Flavitalea sp. | reverse complement strand
CTTTCAACTGGTGGTTAACGACCCCTGGACCATCATTGGTCTGGTGCTATTATTGATGGTTGTAAAAGGTTTGGTATTGTTCGCCCTGGGAAAGATATTTAAACTCCGCAGCAACCAGAATATGTTCTTTGCCTTTTCTTTAAGCCAGGTGGGCGAATTTGCTTTCGTACTGTTTTCCTTCTCCTCGCAGGAAGGCATTATTCCGGCGCCGGTAACGGAAACGCTCATGGCGGTGGTAGCCATCAGTATGGCGCTTACGCCACTGGTGATGCTGGTAAATGAAAAGATCATTCAGCCCAGGTATCATCCCGATAATGATAAAGAAGAAAAACAAGCCGATGCCATTGATGAAAAAAATCCTGTGATCATTGCCGGGTTCGGTCATTTTGGTAATGCTGTGGGCAGGTTCCTGAGAGCTCATAATATTGGGGCCACTATACTTGATATAGATTCTGAAAGAGTGGAGCTGCTGCGGAAACTGGGATTCAAAGTGTATTATGGCGACGCTTCCCGTCACGATCTGCTGCTGGCTGCGGGCGCTGAAAGCGCAAAGATCATTATCATTGCCCTGGAACCCCCTGATAAAAGACTGGAGCTGATCGAAACGATCAAAAAACATTTCCCCAACCTGCGCATGTTCGTTCGAGCGCAGAACAGGTACGACGCCTACAACCTGATGAATGCCGGTATGCTGCATGTTTACCGGGAAACCTTCGACACTTCTTTACGGTTAGGCGTAGACGTTATGAAGATACTTGGCCGCCGTTCCTATTCGGCGCAGAGGGCCGCTCGTACTTTTTTCAAATATGACGAATCGAAACTGAAACAACTGGCTTCTATCAGCGACAGGGAAGAATACATCAATACGGCAAGAACCTATATGGAAGAGCTGGACCGCTTATTACAGGCCGATAACGCCGAATCGAAATTGAATAAAGACAATGGATGGGATGATGAAAGCATGATCTCAGAATTCAAGGAATTATAAACAGGTTAAAGCAATATCCGTTTTGCCAGTTAAATTTTACCTTTTCGCTACATTTGCCCCGCATGCAAGAAGTAATCAACGAAATAACACAACTGTTCGAATCTTCCTTAGGCCATCCGGCTGTTTCTGTAGAGAATATCCCGCAAAGCGGCAGCGACCGGTCCTATTTCCGGATCTATTCCAACGATGCCTCTTATATCGCCACCTATGGAAAAAATATCCGGGAAAACCAGACCTTCCTTTATTTCTCCAAACATTTCAGCGCTGCAGGATGCCCCGTACCGCAGGTATTTGCCGTGAATGAATCAGAAACGATCTATATACAGCAGGATTTTGGCAATGTCTCCTTATTGAATATCCTTGAAGAGCGCGGCCATAATGAAGAAATATACGCATTGTTCCAGTCCAGCCTCCGGCAGCTCTCTCACCTGCAGATTGGCGGCGACCAGAACCTGGATTACAGCCGCTGCATTACCAGCCGTGAATTTGGTAAACAGGCCATCCTCAGCGATCTCCTGTATTTTAAATACTATTTTCTCGACACGCTGCAGATACCCTACGACAAAGAGCGGCTGCTGGAAAATTTCGATGAGCTCGGCAATTATCTTTCTCAGGCCGATCATAAATATTTCATGTTCCGCGACTTTCAAAGCCGCAATATCATGATCCGTGAAGGGAAAATCCATTTCATCGATTACCAGGGCGGCATGAAAGGCGCGCTGCAATATGATGTGGCTTCACTGCTCTGGCAGGCTAAAGCCGAACTATCCGACGAATGGAAAGCCAGCCTCCTGGATTTTTATATCGATTGCGTGGAAGAAAGATTATCGCGTACTGTTGACCGTGAAAGATTCTCCAATCAGTATAACGGTTATGTGCTGATCCGTTTATTGCAGGTATTAGGCGCTTATGGTTTTCGCGGACTGTTTGAAAGAAAGGCTCATTTCCTCACCAGCATTCCGCTGGCGCTGGCCAATCTTAAATCTTTTCTCGCCAATAAAAACGAAAGTATCGTATTACCTGAATTTGGAAGGCTGCTGCAAATGATCACCGGTAGCGAAGTTATCGGCAGGTTCACCCCGGCGCAGGCCACCGAAGAAACGCCGCTGCTGGTAAAGATCTACAGCTTCTCTTATAAAAAAGGAATTCCAACAGATGACAGTGGTAATGGCGGCGGTTTTGTATTTGATTGCCGCGGCATCCTTAATCCTGGCAGGTTTGAAGCCTATAAATCGCTTACCGGCCGTGATAAATCGGTGCAGGATTTCCTGGAACAGCAAACAAAGATCGCCGAGTTCCTGAACAGCGTGTATACAATCGTGGATATATCGGTGGAAGAATATATTAAACGAGGTTTTGAAAGCCTGCAGATAAGCTTCGGCTGCACTGGCGGACAACATCGCAGCGTGTATTCGGCCGACTGCCTGGCGCGTCACCTGAGAAATAAGTTCCGGGTAAACCTGGTAGTGAAACATATACAACAGGAAGCGAAAAACTGGATCAATACTTAATTTGTCATACTGTGATCAACTTATTCAATTAACCATATTTCATTCATGTACTACATAGCCTACGGATTAATTTATTTGCTTTCGCTGATCCCGCTAAGGATACTTTACCTGCTATCCAGCGCCATCTATGGCATCCTGTACTATATCATCGGGTACCGTAGGAGGATCGTAAAATCAAATCTCGCCACAGCATTCCCGGAAAAATCAGCCGAAGAAAGAAAACGTATTGAGAAGCAGTTCTACAAAAACTTCGTTGATAATTTTATTGAAACGCTGAAACTATTTTCTGGAGGCAATCGGTTTGCCTCAAAACATTTTACCGCCGATGCCTCCCTGATGGAAGAACAGTTTCATAAGGGAAATAAATGCCAGTTTCATCTTGGTCATAATTTCAACTGGGAACTCGCTAACCTGGCGGTCAGTTCCATTACTTCCTACCCTTTGCTGCTGGTGTACATGCCGCTTAACAGTCCTGTTTTTGAAAAAATATTTTACAAAATGCGTTCTTCCAGCGGCAATACTATGATGCCCGCTACAGATATGAAGAACAGTATGATCCCTTACCGGAACAGTCAATACCTTCTGGGTCTGGTGGCCGACCAGGTGCCAGGCGATATGTCGAGAGCTTACTGGCTTAATTTTTTCGGCAAACCTACCCCGTTTACAAGGGGCCCTGAACGCGGAGCGAGAACGGCTAATCTTTCTGTTTTATTTGCGCAGATCTATAAAACTAAAAGAGGTCATTACCAGTTGGAGTATGAACTTTGCACAGAAGATCCATCTTCCTTAACTGAAGGAGAGATCACCAGGAGATATGTGAAATACCTGGAAAGGGTTATTCATCAGCATCCTGATATGTGGCTCTGGAGCCACCGCCGCTGGAAAAGAGAATGGAAGGAAGAATACCTCAACTCCTGGATCGATGAATCGCCGGCGCCTCAGATAAGTTATTAATTCAGTACGCTGGTCTCTTTTACGATCTCTATATTTTTCTGTTCTTTTATTTTATCAAATCCTCCCGATACGTTCCGGATATTATGAATGCCCTGCCGTTTCATCAGCGATGCGGCGATCACGCTACGGTAACCGGTGCCGCAATGCAGGTAGAGATTATGCTTGTCTTCAAAATCGGCAAAAGTGCCGGGATCAGAAAAATCGTCCAGCGGAATATTAATAGAATTTTTAACATGGCCATCGCCGTACTCCAGTTCGCGGCGTACATCTATTACCACCAGGTTATCATCGAATGGAATATCCATCGCCAGTTCATCTGCTTCGATATCGATGATCAGGTCCAGCGGTTCGCCGGCCTGCTGCCAGGCATCAAAACCTCCATCGAGATATCCTTTGATCAGCGAGAAGCCCACACGCGCAAGCCTTACAATGGTTTCTTTTTCCTTGCCTTTTTCTGTAACCAGGATAAGCGTTCTGTCGAAAGGCAAAACCACGCCCGCCCATTCGGCAAAACGGCCATCCAGCCCTATATTGACTGACCCGGGAATAAACGCAGGTATAAACTCGGTATATGCACGGGTATCGAGTATGATCACGCCATCTTCTTCCATTTTGCTTTTGAAAGCTTCCACGCTAAGTGGAATAAGTCCTTCGGAAAGGATATTATCAAGGCTGTCATACCCTTCTTTATTGATCCGGGCATTGATAGGAAAATATTGAGGCGCTTCTGCAAGGCCAGCCGTAACGGCTGTTACAAATTCTTCCCTGCTCTGCGGCCTTAATGCATAATTGGTCTCTTTTTCTTCGCCTATTGTGCTTGCCGTATCCGGGCCCAGGTTCTTGCCGCAGCTACTTCCCGGACCATGAGCAGGATAGACAATAACATCATCAGGAAGCGGGATTATCTTCTGCTGAATCGAATCGTACATGATAGAAGCCAGTTCTTCCCTGGTCATATTACCGCTGCTAAGATCAGGCCGGCCTACATCGCCCACAAATAAAGTATCGCCAGTAAAAATGGCATGCGGTTTTCCCTGCTCATCTTTCAGCAGGTAACAGGTCGATTCAATGGTATGTCCCGGTGTATGAAGCGCTTCTATGGTTATTTTACCAACACAAAATACTTCTCCATCTTTTGCAAGATGAATGGGGAAACTGGTTTCCGTACCGGGTCCGTAAACGATCGGCGCACCTGTAGCGGCGCCCAGGTCGAGATGACCGCTCACAAAATCGGCATGGAAATGCGTTTCAAAAATATATTTTATCGAAGCCTTTCTTTCGGCGGCGAGCTGAATATAAGCGTCAATATCCCTCAATGGATCTATCACTACCGCTTCGCCGTTACTTTCAATATAATAAGCGGCTTCGCTTAAACAACTGGTATATAACTGCTTTATGAACATACAGGAACTGATTTAAACTTAGATAGACCGAAAACCGGCTATGCGTCCCGTATAACGCCCTGCAAAGATAATTGATTAATTATAAGGTGAGGCTATGGACAGATTTCATGATATCGTCCACCCTCGCGCTGTTGACAGAATAATAGATAAACTTACCATCGCGGGAGGTTTTAACAATACCCGCTCTGCGGAGAATAGCCAGGTGCTGGGAAGCAACAGACTGTTCCAGCCTGAGCCTGATGTATATTTCCGTAACTGTGAGCCTTTTATTTTCGTCGATAAGTTTTACGATCTGCTGCCTTAACTTATGGTTTAAAGCCCTTAGGATCATGGCGGCTTTTTTCAGGTTCAGGAAATCGACCTTTACCGGCGCCCCTTCTTCAGTTTCCCCTTGAAGAACCATTGAGTAATTACTTGATACATTCATGTGCACATCTCCGTTTTTTTACTTCAGAAAGAATGGAATCATTCAATCTGCAAATTTAGCGTCAAATTTAATACGAGCGTATACGTTTGTCTTTTAATTTGAAGCGCCCGGCGTATAAAAGTTCTTTAAATACAGGGGTTCTGTGTAAGCAAGATCTGCAAACTGGCCATGGGACAGCTTTTCAGCGGCAAGAGCCGCAAGATGCACCGCATTGTGCCTTATATCGCTGAAATGCGCATTATTATGAGCGGTAAGCGCTTTCCATTTGACACTTCCGTTACCGGAGAAGAGAATGCTGTTGTTTTGTAAATAATTGTTAAAAGATAAAGGGTCGAGA
>JBDTVL010000187.1:0-5625 GCA_040007215.1 Flavitalea sp. | reverse complement strand
TCAAAAAAAATAAATGCACCGCGTTCCGCCCTGTCTGTTAAACTTAAACTGGCGCCTGGGGAAACAAAAGAAATTCAATTTTTGCTCACCTGGCATTTTCCGAATAGGAAAGACTGGTTCGATAAAGAAACGATCGGAAACTATTACGCCACTCTTTATGAAAATGCATGGGATGTAGCAGAGAAAACAATCCCTCTTCTCGCCTCACTTGAAAAGAAAACCCTGGATTTTGTTAAAACATTCATCAACAGCGATTACCCGGACATTGTAAAAGAAGCTGCGCTTTTTAATTCAAGTACCCTTCGTTCTCAAACGACTTTCAGAGGCAAGGACGGAAATTTCTTTGGATGGGAAGGTTCATTTAACACTACCGGATCATGCTGGGGAAACTGCTCTCATGTGTGGAACTATGAATTCGCTTCCCCTTATTTATTCGGCGAACTGGCAAAATCAATGCGCGACATAGAATACCAATACGGTCTTTGGGATGACAGCACAGGATTTATGAGCTTTCGCGTTGGCCTGCCGTTAAAAAAGAATAATGGTTCCAAACTCGCTGCCGCAGACGGACAAATGGGAACAATCATGAAAGTTTACCGTGAATGGCAACTTTCCGGAGACGATGATTTTTTAAAAAGAACCTGGCCGGGAGTAAAAAAAGCATTGTCGTTCGCCTGGATACCTGGCGGATGGGATGCCGATAAGGACGGAGTGATGGAAGGATGTCAGCACAACACCATGGATATCGAATACTACGGTCCGAACCCGGAAATAGAGTTCTGGTATTTGGGTGCACTAAAAGCTTCCGCGGCTATGGCTGCCTATCTGAAAGACAAGGATTTTGAGAAAACCTGTAGGAAATTGTTTGACTATGGAAGTAAATGGACTGATGACAATCTTTTTAACGGAGAATTTTACATACAAAAGATTCAACCCATACCCGATAAAAATAAAATCGCAGCAAGGCTCAGATCCGGCATGGGAAGCGCCGACCTGGTGAACCCTGATTTCCAGATTGGAGAAGGCTGCCTGGTGGACCAGCTAGTAGGTCAGAACATGGCTACTATCTGCGGTTTAGGATACCTGGCCAAACCCGAAAACATCAGGAAAACGCACGCTGCTATCGCAAAATACAACAACGTAAAATCATTTGGAGATCATTTCAATAATATGCGTTCCTATGCATTGGGTGATGAATCCGGACTAAAACTTATTGCGTACCCGGATCCTACAAAAAGCCCCGCAATACCGGTTTCCTACGCATCCGAGGTGTGGACAGGGTTGGAATACACGGCTGCTACCGGCATGATCTATGAGGGCCTGCTTGACGAGGGCGTCAAAGTGATCACTGCTGTAAGGAATCGTTACAGCGGAAGCAGAAGAAATCCTTTCAATGAGGAAGAATGCGGCAATCATTATGTACGCGCCATGGCAAGCTGGTCTTCCATCCTAGCCATAAGCAATTTTAATTACTCAGCAGTGACTGAGAAATTCTCTATTACTTCCAAACCTGGAAATTATTTCTGGTCGAACGGATACAGTTGGGGCAATGCCAGCGTAAGCCAGAATAAACTGACCATAACGGTCCTTCACAGCCGTCTTAAACTAAAATCTGCAGAATTTAAAAATGGAGGACTTGCTAAATTGAAAACAGGGATCACACTTAATGAAGGCGAAAGCTTCACTTTCACCTTCACACAAAAATAATTTAAGATTCAAGACGCTAACCTCTGAAAATAATTTTAATGTATATTCCACTTTATCTTCGAGGAGCAGTTTATAAAAATGCCAGATCTGAACTTGGGCTCATATCTAATCTGTTTTTTAATTTTCTTTCGACGGTAACATACGCTTTGATAATAACTCCGATTATTATACTGGCTAAAAGTAACAGACGCATATATATTACCCCTAAATCTTATTAATGGATAATTATCCGGTGAAACCTTTTATGATTTTTAGGATAAAATAATTTTGAAATTGGATAATTAACTTTAAAATTGTATAGTGCTACAAGAGATACCTTTGTGTATCAATTAATTAGCTTTGATATACTTCGTGTTTTGGGGTATGGTAGTTTGATCAATCACTCATTGTTTTGGGGGGTTCTATTTATCAAAGCGCCCAATGAGTTATATTAATTATTGATTCATAACATATTCTCACTTAAATAGTCTTGTGATCTTAAATAAACACAATGATTAAGGTAGGAGATGTAGACTAATGGTAATGGATTGATGCAGTACGGGGAAGGTTTAAAATAAAACTGAGGTCCTTACTTAAAGCATTAACTTAATTTAGAAGATATTATATATCGCATTACTAAAGAATAAAACAACTTACATGACAATGTCAGACAAAGGAATAGTTTACATAATACTGTTCTTACTAGGAGCTTGCAGCGACGTCAAAAAGGAAGACAAAAGAAAATTCAGTGGAGAAGATTTTACTGCAAACATCAGAACTACCGACGCACGTACTCCCGAAGAAGAGCGGCTTGGATTTAAGCTTCCTGAGGGTTTTGAAATCAGCCTGTTCGCATCAGAGCCTGATATTGATAAACCTATTAATATTGCCTTCGATGCTAAAGGCCGTGTTTGGGTAACGCAATCTTTTGAGTATCCCTTCCCTTCTGCTCCGGGAAAAGGGAAAGATAAACTCACTATTCTTGAAGACACGGACAATGATGGCAAAGCCGATAAGTTCACAGTATTTTCCGATACGCTTAATATCCCGATAGGCGTACTTCCACTAAATGACGGCGCTGTTGCTTACAGTATCCCTAATATTTACAGATATATAGATTCAAATGACGATGGAAAAGCGGATAGTCAAATAAAATTGCTTGGCCCTTTTAAGACAAATGACACACACGGCATGATCAATAATTTCGTAAGAGGTTATGATGGATGGATTCATTCATGCCATGGATATACCAATCGTGATACTGTAGCAGGCGCTGATGGCGATTCCATTTCAATGATATCCGGAAATACGTTCCGGTTCAGACCCAATGGCGAAAGAGTAGAACATACTACCGACGGGCGCATCAATCCATTCGGGTTGGTATATGATGAACTCGGGTATTTGTATTCTACGGATTGTCACACTTCACCATTGTACCAGCTTATTCGTGATGCAGATTATACACAATGGGGTAAGGAAGAAGGAATGGGTTTTGCGCCCGAGATGACGCCTTTATCTGATGAAGCTACAGCCTTAGCGGGAATAGGGTATTATGCCGATAAACTTTTCCCGGAAGCGTATCAGAAAAATTTTTATGTTGGAGATGCGGTTCGGTGCAGGGTATACAGATACTCCGGAACGTTCAAAGGCTCTACGCCGGTAGGTAAAAAAGAAGAAGATTTTTTATTAAGTGAAGATCCATGGTTCCGTCCTGTAGATGTAAAACTGGGACCAGACGGAGCTCTTTATATCGCCGACTTTTATAATTCTATTATCGGCCACTATGAAGTTCCGTTGGATCACCCGAGAAGGGACCATACCCGCGGCAGGATATGGCGTATTACTTACAAAGGAAAACGAAATGATAAAAAGGACTGGAATGCTGCCAATATAAATGAGTTGCTGCATGCACTGGATATGGATAACATGTTTATTAGAATGACGGCCGCCGATCAATTGGCCGACCGTATAGGTAAAGAAGCTATTCAACAGGTTACTGCGGTATTTAATGAAAAAGATATAAGCACAAGGAAATATGTTCATGCGCTATGGGTACTGGAGAGGTTAGGAGCATTGTCACCTGCTATCATAAAGGCCGCAGTTACACATAACGATCCTGTTATCCGTTTGCATGCTATGCATATTCTTGCAGAGAAAAAACCAGATGAACAGCAATTGTTTCCTCTCGTATTAAAAGGGCTTGAAGATAAAGACGCACACGTAAAAAGAGCTGCAGTTGAATTATTGAAGAAGTATCCAACTATGCGATCTATCGAATTGGCATTGGAGATACGTAATACAGTAGAAGACTACGATACTCATTTATTGTATGCCACAAGATTAAGCCTGAGAAATATATTGCGCAATGATGCTGTCATGAAACAGGTAGCTGCTACCCAATGGAACGAAAAAGATGCAGCGCATCTTAGTGATGTGATGATGGGGGTAGCTTCTATGGATGCAGGTGTGTTTCTATACCGGTATGTTCATCAATATAAGCCTGACAATAAAAGAGCTCCTGCTATTTTTCAACATATTGCCCGGTTTGCACCTTCTGAATACCTTGATTCAACCATTAAAATAGCAATGAACACGCAACGCCCTGATACGGTAAATCTATTTATTTTCCAGGGTATTCAACAAGGGATCGCTAAGAAAGGGGCGAAAGAAAGTGCGCAATTAGGTCTTTGGGGCAAGTCGCTTGCAGAAAGTGTTTTGCAAAAAAATCCTTATGATAAAACACAACCACTTTCCATTTTAAATTTGGAAACTTTTGCCGCTGGCGTAGCGGGCAATTATAAATTAACAAGCGTTATACCTCAGCTGGAGGCGATAGTTAAAAGCGCCGCAACGGCAGATTTAAAATTATCAGGACAGGATTTGGAAGACGTATTAATAGATCTAAAAGTTGCTGCTGTAAGGGCGCTGATAAAGATTGATGAGCAAAAGGGTTCTGCAGTTGCACAGCGATTGCTTGGCGATAATAATACGGATGAATATTTTAAGAATGTTATTGGCCGCTTATTGGGCGAGTTCCCGGGAACAGTAGTGAATGGAATTTTGAAGAATATTAAAAATGCAGGGCCCGATCTTCAAAGTAATATAGCGCTTACATTGGCAAATACTGCTGAAGGCAAGGAAATACTTTTTGAAAAGGTCAAAAACAAGGAAATGTTTCCGCGTATATTAATTCAACCAAGGATTAAGGAAAGAATATTAATAGGTATAACGCCGGCTCAGAAGAATTTATTTAATCAGCTAACGGCCGGTCTTGATCCTGTAGACCAGGAAAGACAAAAGGAAATTTACAACCGCCTTGTTGAATTTGATAAAGCAATGAAGACAAATCCACCTTCTGTTGATTCTGGCAGAATGGTATTTATGCAAAACTGCTCCACATGCCACAGCATAGCAGAAGAGGGAGGAAGCATTGGCCCAAATCTCGATGGCGTAGCGCAATGGGGTGCAAAATCATTGGCGGAAAAAATTCTAGACCCAAACCGGAATGTTTCTGAAAGTTTCAGAACATATACTATCCGGATGAAAGATGGTAAAGTAAGCTCAGGATTACTTCGCCGTGAAGAAGGCGCTGTTATCATCTTCGCTGATTTAACGGGTAAAGAATTAATTAAAAAGAAAATACAAAATGCTGAAGCGAATATTGATTTAAGTTCTCTGAAAGCGGGAATGTATCTGATACAAATTTTCCCGGGGAAAAACATGCGAAACGTGAAGGTATTCTGGGCCTATGCCCTCTTGGTAGGTGTCGGGCTTTTGGCCTTGGCACCCGCTGGCCAGGCACAAGTATCAGCGGCTGGCGCCGAGCGCAAGCCAGGTCTGGCGGTCTGCTACATGTACAAGTTCATCCGGCATGTCGACGAGATCGCCGAGTGGGCAAAAACACTTAAATGCGAGCCAGGCCCACCGCTGCTGACGGCT
>JBDTVL010000186.1:0-5630 GCA_040007215.1 Flavitalea sp. | reverse complement strand
TCGGGCCTGCCACAATGTTATGATAGCTATGTCCCCCGCTTTTTCGATAGATAGGACAGGTGTTAAAACACGCAGCGCATCTGATACACTTCAATGAATTCCTGAAATCAGGTCTGCCCAACTGCCGGGTGCGACCATTATCCACTATAATAACATGCATTTCCTGATCTTTGCGGGGCTTGTGAAAATGACTGGAATAAGTAGTTACCGGCTGCCCTGTTGCGCTCCTGGCCAGCAACCTCAAAAAAACGCCCAGGTCGGCGGCTTTAGGGATCACTTTTTCAATGCCCATGCTGGCAATATGTACTTTTGCCGAATGAGCGCCCAGGTCGGCATTACCCTCATTGGTGCAAACAACAAAACCTCCGGTTTCCGCAACCGCAAAATTGACGCCGGTTAGCGCCAGATCCGACTGGAAAAATTTTTCCCTAAGATGCTGCCTAGCAGCTTCCGTCAGGTATTGCGGATCATTATTTCCTTTTTCCGTTCCCAGGTGTTTATGAAAAGTATCGCTTACATCTTCTTTTCTAAGGTGAATGGCAGGCATTACAATATGACTGGGCCATTCTTCCCTGAACTGAACAATTCTTTCCCCTAAATCCGTATCCACTACTTCTATTCCTTCCTTTTGCAGGAATTCATTAAGATGACATTCTTCGGTAAGCATCGATTTGCTTTTAACCATATGGCTCACTTTATGCCGGCGAATGATACCCATCACAATATCGTTATGCTCTTGCCCGTTGGCGGCCCAATGCACCTGTATTCCATTAGCAATCGCTTTTTCTTCGAATTCGACCAGGTAATTATCAAGATTAGAAAGGGTATGGTCCTTTATGGAAGAAGCCCTGTCTCTCAGACCTTCCCAGCCCGGAATAGTATGCGCAGCCTTATCACGCTTCTGCCTGACAAGCCAAAGCGTTTGATCATGCCAGTTAGTTCTTTCTTCGTCGGCTATAAAAAGCCCGGCGGCTTTAGCATGGTTAATGGTTGGCATGGAGCGTTTGATTTAAGATTTCTGCAATATGGATGGTCTTTACGGCGCTGCCCTGTCTTTTTAATATTCCCTCCAGGTGCATCAGGCAACTGGTATCTGTTCCTGTAATATATTCCACTTTATTCAACTGGTGTTCAACAATCCTGTCCTTACCCATTTTCACAGAAACGGCTTCTTCAAATACACAGAAAGTGCCTCCGAAACCGCAGCATTCATCCCATCTTGCAGGTTTGGTCAATTGTAAACCCTGTACCATCCCCAGCAATTTTTCAGGTTTTGAAAAGGCAGGTTCTACCAATTCCGACATCGAGGAAAGCCCCAGTCCGCGCTGACCATGGCAGCTAACATGTAATCCTACCTTAAAAGGGAAAGCGGCTGCAAGCGTTTCTATTTTAAGCACATCAACTAAAAATTCAGAAAGTTCATACACATGGTTGCGGATACGCTCCGGCTGCCGATCATCTTTTCCTGCATGGAGGTGTTCTTTGATATGTAATACGCAACTACCCGATGGACAAACAATATAATCGGCATCTTTAAAATTATCAATGAAATTTTTATCGCAGGCGCCAGCGATGCTCGCAAATCCGCTGTTGGCCATTGGCTGGCCGCAACAGGTTTGCTGTAATGGAAATACTACTTCACATCTCAACTTTTCTAAAAGTTCGAGCGTAGCAATACCCACCTGCGGATAGAACTGATCAATATAACA
Organism: Flavitalea sp.; assembly: GCA_040007215.1. GTDB lineage: Bacteria > Bacteroidota > Bacteroidia > Chitinophagales > Chitinophagaceae > Flavitalea. Next base: position 3,921 of record JBDTVL010000186.1, on the reverse strand, counting down.
GGGAATGAATAATCCAACTTTCATAGGTAATCATTTGCATTGATGAATTGCTGTCAAAAATAAAATCATGCACAGCATAACTATTGACTGCTATTATCGAATTTTAATAGCATTTTACCATAAATGGTGGTAAAGCTACTTATATCCAGTTAACAAAATTGTATTCGCCGCTAATGCCCCACTCCGGCAGGCCATATCGATTTGATGTTATGTATGCTAAAAATATCCGAAAAATTAAAATCCTAAGCGCTTTTCATTACGTAAATAACGCGAACAACACTGTCATAATTTTAATTACCTATCATGAAGCAATCTTTTTTACTTCCTGTCTTGCTTTGTTTTACATATTCAGCAGTTTATTCGCAGAAAAAAAAAGCTAACGCCGATTTTTATGATTCCTCAGCGGTCATACAGCCATTTAAACTTAAAGATGAACCGAAATTTTATATAAATATCCATTCGGGTTACGCTTTCGGATTAGGATCAACCTTCAAATTCTATCCAGACGATATCAGGTCTATTAATATGCAGGTTATTGAAACCAGCGCACCTACCAAGACCACTACGTACAGAGCTCCTTCCAAAGGCCTGGGCCAGGGATTCAGGTTTGGCGTGGGTTTATCTTATATTTTAAATGACTTCGTTAATGTGGGTTTTGACCTGGATTATTCGCGTACTAAGATAAGTAAGGTAAAAGATTCCAGTTATTACAGTATACAGACTACCGGCGCAATGGGTAATGAAACTATGTACGATGAAAAATATACCATCACATACGATGCAACACTGATCACCATCTCTCCGCATATTCTTTTCAAGGCCATATCGCGCCCCAAATTTTTCATCTATAATAAAGTAGGCGTAGTACTTACTTTCAGGCCTAACAGCATACAGAAAGAAACCCAGGATGGCAAATCCAGAACAGGATGGCAGGGCTTTTATCGTGACTCTTCTTCGTTTGTTGAAAAAAAATATGAATGGGGTATACGTAATCCTGCGATAGGATTTATGGGCGCCGCCGGAGCGCAGGTAAAAATATCAGAAAGGATCAGGGCATTTGGAGAAATTCAATTTTCACACCTGGTTTTTGTAGTTCGTGAAAGAACTCTGACCAGTTATACCGTTAATGGCGTACAGATGATCAATTCGCTTCCCGTAATGGATAAGGAATTGAAATTTGAAAGAGATCTTTCCTCGAATGATATCAGCGGCAATCCTGATCAGCCTACAAGAACGATCATTCAGAGAATACCGATCACCTATGTAGGCGCCCAGTTTGGCCTTGCTTACCGATTCTGATAACATTACCTTCAACTATAATAAAATGAATCCTTACAATGAAAGAAAAAGCAGCCGTAGATCGGCGGGCTTTATCATTTCCGCAGTTATTGGTTTGCTGATGGTGATTGCTATATTCTGGGGAACGCTTTCCGGAAGCAGGAAAACGCAATTGTCTGAAATGGCCGATAAACTCGCCGAGGAAAAAATGGCATTAAGACAAAATATCCGGCTTCATGAAAGATTCAGTCAATTACAGAGGCTGGATGAAAAATATGGTGCGCTGCTGATGGCCTCTGCTCCTGCGCAACAGCTGGACAGCATAAGCAGAATGATCATAAAGTCGGAAGAAATATTCAATAAATCCATAGACAGCATTGGAAAGGAAGCCGCCAAGTTTAATGCCTGGGCCAATGTTGTAATGCTTGATAGCGTTATGGCCTCTTTCCGGCTGGCCTTATCGAACAGGCAAATGATCAATTCTGTACGAAATGCTCTTGCAGGACAGCCATTAAGCCTTGGCGCTGATGAAAAGAAAATGTTGCAATGGGAAAATGATCTTCACAAAAAAGAGGAAAAGATCAAGGACCTGGAAAATAAATTAAGGCAAAGAACAAATCAGGAAACTGCGCAGAGTAAGCCGGAAGAACTGGCAAAACAGGAATCCGGATCTTTGCAACAGGCTCTAACGGAAGAAGAAATAAGAAGCGCGAAACTACTTGATATCAATAATGCGCAGAAGCAGGATATTGAACAATTGTCGGCCCAGTTAGCCAAGGAAAAAAGATCTAGCGCTTATGATGATGCAAATATGAAAACTGTCAAAAACAAAAATGCTTCTTTAGAAGAGGAAGTGGATGAACTTACTGCGGAACTCAATTTTGCACGCATCGATTGTAACCTAACCCGTGCCGATGCAAAAAAGATCATCTCCAATTCCCGCCAGCGCAAAGAACTTCTTGCAGAAGCGCTGCAAACGCTGGAAGCGCTGGCTCAGTCTGATAATACAAACACTAAGAAAAAGGTAAAAGATAAGATAGGCGAACTTAACCAGATCGCTTCAACAGTTCGCGATTAGTCGTGCTTCAATAGCGGGCTATTGACTCGCAGAAACCGCTTCTGCAGAAAAAGACCTTACTTTTTCAATTCCCGCACGCGTAATAGTAATAGCAATAGTGCCAAGCTGACGGATCGTGATGAGGTGTTCAGCTTCAAGATCCTGCATGTGCTGACGAATGGTATCCCAACCCAGTAATTGTCTGACAATGATCTCCCGCTGATTGCATAAGTAAGTATGCGGCTGAGGGTCATCCTTTACTATTTCATAAATGGTTTGAAGGGTCTGGTATTGATTTTCCATTCCTTAAATGTATTTTAATTAGTATTGATTTCCGCTGCATTGATCGCTTATTTAAGCAATGTGAACAAATAGTGTATATCCCCATATTATAATGCGGCATTATTATCCTGATTTGACAATCAGCATTAAATCATACCTTCAACTAATTAATTGTTTGTCAGACCATGGTGCAGAAAGGACCTATTGTTTTAGTGGAAGATGATGAAGAAGACCAGCTATTCATCCGGGAAGCTTTAGAAAAGCTTCATGTTGATAATGAGCTGATTATTTTTGAGGAAGGCGTTCAGGCCCTTGCTTATCTTAATGCTACCAACCAACGCCCTTTCCTGATCTTATGCGATATTAATATGCCAAAAATGAATGGATTGCAGCTTAGGAGGGAAATCAATCAAAGCGACTATCTCAGGAAAAAAAGCATCCCTTTTATTTTTGTTTCCACGGCGGCGAATAGAGAAGATATCGAAAAAGCCTATGATCTTACTGTACAGGGATATTTTCAAAAAACGCCAAGTTTCGAAGGCCTCGTAGAGATGCTTAAACTGATCGTCGAATACTGGAAAGAATGTAAACATCCTAATGCTTTCGTTTCGAGGTCTTAATAAAATTTTTCTGATCTATGGTGCCGGCTTTACGCAAAGCATTTAATGACGCTTTCACAAAAGAAAAATACCAGGCATTTCTCAATGACCTTAACAGCTTTCACCCCGGAGCTATTGAATTCCGGCTTGCAGAAACACCGGTATTTATTTCAAAATCATTTGGCAGAAAAATAATAGAAGCCTGTGAATATATAATTGACTTTATACTTGACTCCGATTTTAAAAAGCTTACCGAAAGAAGTATTCCTGCCGAAGAAAAAGTACCTGGGGAAAATAGCTTCCCTCAAATGTTGATCTTCGATTTTGCCATCTGTACAAACAGTGATGGAGAACCCGAACCTCAACTGATAGAAATGCAGGGCTTTCCAAGCCTTTACGGATTCCAGGTATTATATCCCGACCTTATCTCCCATCATTTTCCCGTTCCAGCAAATTATAGCCAGTACCTGGGCGATAAAGGAAGGGATGGTTATCTTGAATTGTTACGATCCGTTCTGCTGGGTCCCTACCCCGCCGAGAATGTTATTCTGCTGGAAATAAAACCTCATGAACAAAAAACAAGAATAGATTTTTACTGTACCCGCGACCTGACTGGCATCCAACCGGTTTGTATCACAGAACTGATACAGGAAGGTAAAGACGTCTTTTATTTACTCAATGGAAAAAAAACGCATGTAAAAAGAA
>JBDTVL010000185.1:0-5662 GCA_040007215.1 Flavitalea sp. | reverse complement strand
AGGATGCTCAAACTATGGAGCAGGTATTCAGATTATTGGAACAGCGGTTCCTTCAAAAACCGGGAGAAAAGGTTTCTGCGGAAGAACAAACAAAAAGATTAGCAAAAGCCTGGGCGGGAAATGCATCGGCAGACAACCTCACAGAAGCTTTTATATCGCTCGACAAGGCGTTAACCTATAAAAATTCGGTTATGCCTCGCGTTAGTTCATCATACTGGGGCCTGAATGCAAGGTATATCAACAGACCGCTGGTGATCAATCCCCGAAGGTTAAGTGAAAATGAAGAAGACTATTTCCTTCCTTACCTCTTTAATGTTTCTAAAGAAGAGGCCAGGATGGATTACACAGATATTCATGGTGGGCATGGAACTATTCCCGCAGGCGCTATTAAAACTTATATTGGTATGATCCGTAAATCTTACCTGGCCCTGGAAAAGACCAGGCCCGAAGCCCCTCAAAAAGAATTTTTACGCAAAATGGCGATTAGCCTCAGGATCCATGCCAGCATCATGCGAAGCTGTGGCAATTTTGCAGCGGCACAGGTGATCAGGGAAAAGAATGCCGAGTCGCTTAATGGCCCCCCGCACAGACCTGATAAGCTTTCTAGCTGGACTGGCCATCCGGATATAATACCTTTCAACGATATTATGAGAGATGAGCTTGATAATGCAGTCGAGCTGATCGCCATTTTAAAAAATGGCGGCCTAGAAGTTTTTTGTCATGCCGTAGATCATGCCCATGAAGATACCTTTCTTGCCGGCCCAGATATTGTTGAGCAAATTCAAAAGAAAAGAAAGATCATGCTCGATCACTGGCTGGATATTGAAGAATACCTATCCAGTCCTTTTAAATAATAACTACCCCTTAAATTTACTATTATGTTTCTTCTCCCAAGATATTTTTACCCATACCTGTATCAAAATATTTCCATTAAGATAATATCTTTCTTTGTAAGCCTGCTGGCTTGTTCGACCGTCGGCGCTCAATTTAAAACAACCGAACATAAGATGCCCGAAAAAGGCGTGGTGATGATTACCAGTTCCGGGAATTATGGAATTTCCGGAACGACCTATAGGCTGGCCAATGATATTACCAGCGAAAGAAGCGCTGTTTTTCTTGGAAAAGATGTTACGCTTGATCTTAACGGTTATACTATTAAATACGCCGATGGCGGTTATGGTCATATTGCCAATTCAGGATTTGAAGAAGGGGAGAAGGGATGGGATCTTTCACGTGCGCCCGGCGCTAAAGTGGTGAATACCGCTGAAGTGCATGTGTTTGTCGGCGATAAATTAATGAGCCTGAAAGCCGGCGACCAGATCACGTCTTCCTATGTTTACCTGCCTGTAGCTAACAGGTCTTATTTTGCTATGTGCGGCGTAACAGGATTTGATTATCATGAAATGGGCGCCAATGAAAAAAACCAGATGAAGGTGAGCGTATTTGTGGAAGATGAAAAGGGTCATGAGATAAGAACAACAACTCAATATGGCGATACCAGTTTGGTCAGCTGCCCCGTTGAAAGGAAATCGCCGAGGCTGGGCGGAGGTTTTGTGTATGCGCATCTCAATAAACTTCCCGCAGGCAGATACCGGATACGTGTAAGGGCAGATACAGATTGCAAGGTGGATGAAATCGATATCAGGCCGTCTATGGATGCCGGTATCGGTATTGTTGATAAAACTGCGCCTATGGGGCATTACGATCATTTATTCAATAGCGATCTGGCCGCTTTCTTTGATTACACCAGCGATGTTGTCAATAAAACATCACTGCCAGGTATACCCGTAGCTCATGGAAAAGGCTCTGTTACCATTAAGAATGGAACTATCGAGAATGGCGCGATCGGCGCAGTTTCCTGGGGTATTCAATCCACGGCCGACGATGTGCGGGTCATCCTGGATAATGTTCATATTAAAACTTCCGGAATTAATACTATAGCCGTTGATGTGCCGCAGGCGACCATTACACATTGCAAATTCGAAGTAAATAATCCTTTTATTATCAACAGGCATTTTTCTAATTTCTATGCTGTGGATATCAGAGGGGAAGATCCTTCTGAAGTTTCCTATTCGGAATTTTTCGGTGGACAGGGATGCCTGGTATTCAAAGGAAAAAAATCTAGTATCCATCATAATTACCTGGTGAATCATCAGATGGTGACCAATCATTACAGCATCATGGCTATGGGCGATAGTTCCAGGGTTTTTGAAAACCGGATAGAACCTGAGGTGGGTTCAGGCATAGAGATATACGTTAACAAGTATATTGAAATCTTTAATAATTCTATTAAAATACAAACTTCGCCGCCTACCTGCGAGTATGGTCATGAAGAATACAGCACAAATGCAATAAGGCTAGCCGATTACGGCGCTTCAACAGGTTCGCCAGATGGAGCCTATGGCAACAAGATTTATAACAATAATATCTCTATAATCGGAAAACTATTTGACGGCCCCAATTTTACACCGATGTGTTATGGTATTTATTATAGCGCCAGCGGCGGTGTAAATGAAGTTTTCGGTAACGATATAACAGTTGAAAAACTGGATACCGCGTCAAAAGTAATTACCGCCGCTTTTTATATCTGTGGAGGAACAAAAGGTTCAGGAGGTAATTTTTTCAATAACAGGATATACACTAATGTAACCGCCGGCTGGGTAGCTTCAATGTATGGCGGCGCCGTAAATACCAGTATCTATAACAATACCATTATTGCCAATCCATCCGGCGGCAGCTTTAAAACTTTTCGCATTGGATGGTCGCAAAGAAAGGATTGCTTCGCTAAAAATGTCGATTTCAGATCCAACATCGTAGAGGGATCTTCCTTCTCGCTTGACGTAAGCGATCAGGATCACAGCTATGCCGTTTACTGGACGCTTTCACTTAAACTGACCAATAAAAAAGGAAAGCTGATGGTAAATGAACTGGTAACTATTTTGGATGCGGATAAAAACATTATGCTTCAACAGAAAACCAATGAGCGAGGAGAACTATCTGCCGAACTTCCGGAATATGCGGTGGATGGACATATTAAGAAATCATCCTCTCCCTATATCATTAAAGCGGGTAATGTCAGCATGACTGTTCCCCTGGATAAAAATGCTGACATCTCTTTTGTCATTAAAAAATAGCCATCTCCGGCTACATCGCGTTAATAAATAGTCCGTAACGCCTTACTTTTGATGATGGAGTATTTTAAAAGGCTGCAGGAGCTGCTAAAGATAGAGCGGCGTGAAGATGAAGAACTATACAGGAAGCTGATCGAGAAATCGTCCGTATCGGAGAGAAGAGCTAATGGGCTGGCCTGGTATCCCATCACTATCCGGGGATCAGAAATGGGACGCGGCGATTACCTTACCATAGAAGTTGAACGCACCACACATCATGAAATCATACACCAGCTAAGGTTTGGAATACCGGCGGCATTATTCTCCCATCACGATCCTAAAATGGACAGGGTGGAAGGCGTTATTGCGCATGTAAATGGAAATAACCTTAAAATCACCCTGCGCATTGATGAACTGCCGGATTGGGCTGACAATGGGAAATTAGGTATCGACCTTCTTTTTGATGATAATAGTTATGATGAGATGACCGCCTCGCTCAAGCAGGCGGCGTTTCTTGCTGAAAATGAAAAAGAGGGAAGATTAGTGAGGATTCTTACCGGCCAGATAGCTCCGGCCTTTGATGAAAAAATTATTTCCCTTATAGTTCCTTCGCTGAATACCTCACAACTGGCCGCAGTGGAAAAAATAGTATCTGCCCGTGACCTGGCTATTGTTCACGGGCCGCCCGGAACAGGAAAAACGACCACTCTTGTACAGGCCATTAAAATCCTCATCAATAATGGCGAAAAACAGATACTGGTCGTTGCGCCCAGTAATACCGCGGTTGACCTGTTGAGTGAAAAACTGTCGCTCGAAGGCGTGAATGTTCTTCGAATAGGTAATTCCGTTAGGGTTTCTGAAAGACTATTGTCGCTTACGCTGGATAGTAAAATGGCGGCTCACAGTCGTATGAAAGATATCCGCAAACTGAAAAAGCAGGCCAATGAATACCGGAATATGGCGCATAAGTATAAGCGAACTTTCGGCAAAGCGGAGAGAGAGCAGCGTAAAGCCTTATTTGACGAGGCGTATAAGATCATGAAAGAAGTGAACAATACTGAACAGTATATCATGGATGATGTAGTGAGTAAGGCGCAGGTGCTGGCGGCAACGCTGATAGGTTCCAATCATTATACTATTCGCAAGCTTAAATTCAATATTGTGGTGATCGATGAAGCCGGGCAATCACTGGAGCCTGCCGCCTGGGTGCCTGCAATCAAAGCAAATAAACTGATCATGGCTGGCGATCATTTCCAATTGCCGCCAACCATAAAGTCATTCGAAGCCGCAAAAAAAGGATTAAGTATCACTCTGCTGGAAAAGGCTGTAGCGCTGCATCCTGAAGCGGTTGTGCTTCTGGATGAACAATATCGTATGAATACTTCCATCATGGGTTATTCCTCTAAAGTTTTCTACCAGGATAAACTGAAAGCGCATGGGTCTGTAGCTGATCATGTCTTATTTCCGGGCGATGCTTCGCTGGCATTCATCGATACGGCCGGATGTGGTTTCGATGAAAAGATGGAGGGCACAAGTTCTACAAATCCTGAGGAAGCTGCATTTTTAATGAAGCAGGTAAGGCGCCTGGTGAACGAATTGAAAAGTTATTATACCATAACTGGTTTTCCTACAATTGCTATAATCTCGCCGTATAAACGGCAGGTGGATATATTGAAAGAGCTTTTCCTCCATAACCCTGACCTGGTAACCTACAGCGATAAAATTGCCGTTAATACCATTGATAGTTTCCAGGGCCAGGAACGCGATGTTGTTTTTATCAGTATGACGAGAAGCAATTCGGAAGGCGATATTGGTTTTCTTTCTGACACGCGTCGGATGAATGTAGCGATGACAAGGGCCAGGAAAAAATTATTGGTGATTGGCGACAGCGCTACGCTGTCAAAACTGCCATTTTACCTCGATTTTATTAATTATGCTGAAGGACTTGATGCCTATCAAAGCGCCTGGTCGTTAATGGAGGATATAGACAACCCTGTTTAATATTTATTAAAAGAAAATCATTTATAGCTTCATTAAAGAACCAGTTGCTGCTGCAGCCTGATCAGGGTTTCGAGCGGATCTGAGCATAATCCGGGATGCACTTTCGAGGTTTGAATAACCGTGCTGCGGGTAGCGGTAAGCCAGCGAAAACGAGAGGCAGTAGGAAGTTTCCCGATAGATTTTCCATCTTTACCGCCTATGCATATACGATCCAGCGCACAGAAATATTTTGTCAGCTCTTCAATATCCAGGGTATTGGAAAAAGCCAGTAGCCTTGCCTTATCAAGTTTGTATAGTACTTTCAAAAAGTTCTTCTCGGCGCAAAACAGTATTACACCCACATTGAGAAACTCCTCTCTTTCCACTTTGGGAACGATCCGGATAACGGCATACTCAAATAAGTGTTTTTCTTGCATGCTGTGATTCTTTTACAAAAGATGGAGAGGCGGCGACCCTTGAAATCAGGAACTGTTCGTATACCTGCCGTCGTTGATCAGCCGTTTCGGATGGCCCATCGCTTATCAGCCATTCTTCCGGAACTAAAGATATAA
>JBDTVL010000184.1:0-5664 GCA_040007215.1 Flavitalea sp. | reverse complement strand
AATTCGTCGAGAGACAGTTGTTTAAATTCAACATCCGAACCATCACTCAGTATGGCTTTAACTTCCAGTAAATGTTCGCGGGTACTTCTGTATACAATGGAATTGGATCCGCAGGAATTATTACCTACCATTCCGCCGATCATGGCGCGGTTCGCGGTAGAGGTTTCCGGCCCGAAAAAAAATCCATAAGGTTTTAGAAATACATTCAGCTCATCGCGGATAACGCCGGGTTGTACCCTTACCCATTTTTCTTCCTGGTTCAGCTCCAGTATGCCGGTGAAATGTTTTGATACATCCACAATAATTCCGCTGCCCACTACCTGGCCGGCAAGAGAGGTTCCCGCTGTACGCGGAATAAGACCGACCTTTTCCTTCTGTGCAAAATGGATGAGTTTCTTAATATCGTTTTCCGTCTTTGGAATAGCTACGGCCATGGGCATTTCACGATAAGCGGAGGCATCTGTAGCATACAGGATACGCATGGTATCATCATCATACAGATCGCCTTCCAAATCTTTAGCCAATGTTTTCAGCCGGCTATTTTTCTCCATGTCGTATTACTTATTGGGGTAGCAAGGTATATTCTGAAAAAAAGACTGCCCTATTTCACCCATTGTATTTTTTCTGACAACGGTATCATTCTTGATCCTGGTCGTAATGGCTCATCAGTATAACCCAGGTAAAGAATACCCATTACCCGGTCTTCTTCTCCCATCTTCAAATATTCTCTCAGAGCAGGATGATGCGCAAGTCCGCCGGTACTCCAAAATGTTGAAATGCCTTTTGAGGTGGCGCCTAATAAAACATTCTGAATAGCGCAGGCTGCTGCCGTCACTTCCTCTATCTCCGGAATTTTATGCGTTGGTACTCTTACCATGTAGGCGATTACGATATGCGACACTTTATCGCCCATATGGAGAAGATTATCGTATTTAGCCTGCAGGAAAGAGGCTTCTGCGGTAGTATCTTTATAAAGACCTGCATGGATCTGGCAAAAAGGAAATACCTGATCCTGGTTATATACCACAAATCTCCAGGGTTCTGTTCTGGCATGTGTTGGCGCCCAGTCGGCCAGTTCCAATATCTCCTGAACTTCTTCATCGGCAATAATGCCTCCGTTCATTTTATCTGGTTTGATGGTTCTTCTCTGCCTGATCACTTCTTCTATCGTGTTAACCTGTGTGTGCTCCATATATCTGTTGAAATTCGATGCAAGTTACTTCATCAGGGATATTCCGGCATGCACTTTTCCGCTTTAGACAAAATCCTTCCCGCAATAGGAAATTAGTTGACGTGCAAGCGAGTGAATAGAGAGGTGATCCCACCCTTTTATTTAGCCTGCAACAACCTGTGCGTTAATGAGTATCGCATGTTGTTTTTTCATATTGGACTTTCTGGCGCCGCGGTTTATTAAAAAGGTCTAAAATTTGCCTAAGAGGAATACAGAAGAATAGCAGAACATAACGAAGAACTTAATACACAACTTATTATATGGATACTTGGCAATGGTTTTCTCAGGGTACGAACAAATAAGAACCTCAATTTTCAGTCGAATGATGCAAGTGGATACTGCAGCTTCGATTGGCGGGGTTTGGATACGGATTTATTAACAGGTTACTCAGTACGTTTGACTAACAGATCATCCCTTCGGGGATGATTTTGTTTTTAAGGATGGTCTGCCACAGCTTTTTCTACCAACTGCTGAGCGGATAACAATGCTTCTGCCATAGGTTGATGCAGTAATCTGCCGGGAGGCCCTTCGAGGTGAAATGTTGCATCCCACATTCCCGAGGCATGCCAGGGTGTAAGATGATCCCAATCGGGTCTGTCAATGATCGGGTATAGGCACACGCCCCATAAAGGAAGCCGCAGGCTGATAAGGTTGGCGCATTCCTTTGAAATATATTCCACCCAGTTAGGCCTGTGCTCCTGTGAATGGCCGGTTTCGGTTATTAAAAAAGGGCGGCGATACCGGTTGTATGCTTCGGAAAGAAGGTTTCCCAGCGATCGCCAGCGCGAATCAAAGGGAAGATTTACCCAAGGTAAAAATTGCCGGGTACCTACCACCCACTGATTATTGAAATAAAAATTATAGCCGAGCATATCCAGGTAGTCGGGCTGACCACCTAATTCAGGACATATTTTCCCGCAAAGCATATCAACCGACTGAAACTGGTTTTCATGAACTTCTTCTGCCCATCTTTTAGCTTCTTCGTCTGCTTCAGCAGGAGGAACAACATTTATTAATGGTTCTGCAGTTAATATCCTGATCAAAGGATCAATCTCTTTCAATACTGAAACGCCCTCAATATAGGCGCGCATAAGACCGTATTTGACTTCCCATCCCATCCCGGTACAATAGGGTGATGTGCCCCTGGCATCGCCGCCTAACCAGGATAGAAAACTCACTTCATTGATAGGGATAACGATCAACTCCCCTTCAGGAACTAAAGACCGGTAAAATTGAACGAAAGCTATACAGAGCGAGGCAAACCTTCTCGCAAACAGGGGATGAAGCGGGGTAAGATCATCGGGAAATCCAAAATGGCAAAGATCCCAGATCTGCTGAATGCCCAGGGCTCTTCCTTTTTTGATCATCATACCCACAACTGACCAATCATATTGGTAGGGAGATTTTTCTACATGGCTCCATCTTATTCCTTCCCTTACCGTAGCTAAACGAAAGGGTTTAATCAGGGCATAATCCTGCTCCAGGCATTCAATATGCCCTGTCAATTCAAGGAAATCGACACGATGGCCAAAAGCATTCAACTTATCCGTACACTCATACCCCGCCATCCAGAATGAATTAAAGGGGTTTCGGCTATTATTCATTTTCTCCCCCCATATGCCATCTTTTGTCTGATCCTCCCTCTCTTTCTCCGCCGCTATTGGCTATTTTTATTTCGCTGGCGATATCATTGCCCATGGTGTTCTTTTCCGGCTTTTTCCATCGCTCAAACAGCTCTTCCTTACTCTTTTCTTCTTTTTTGTTTTCCACACTTTCTCTCTTTTCCACATCGGGCAAATCTTTTCTAACTAGTTGATTAATAGATGGATTCATTGCATTTTTTATTTGGGTGATCAACAAGAATACTATGATAAAAATTGTGCCCCTGGTATGTGACCACAAAGGCACATGTTTTGTAAAAGATGCTTTGCCTGTGTTAATCAGTATAGTGAACGGCCGGTTCAGATCTACCCGGTCAATTGATCATTTAAATACAAAAACCATGAAAAAATTAAGTTTTATTACGATGTTATTTTTAGCAGGATGGACAATCCAATCCTGCAATGATGGAAACCAGGACTCAATAGGAAGGGCTAATGAGTCGAATGAAACAAAAATGGATTCTGCCGATAGCGGCGCTATGGCGCCCGCGTCAACAGTATCTGAAGATGATACCAGGTTTTCAGTCAACGCCGCAAGCGGCGGATTAATGGAAGTTCAGGCAGCAGAGCTGGCCAGCCAGAAAGCGCTGAATCCAAAAGTTAAAGAGTTTGCGGCAACCCTCGTAAAGGATCATATGCAAACCAATGAAGAATTGAAAGCGCTGGCGGTATCCAAGAATATCACCCTTCCTGCAACGCCTGGCGAAGAACATCAGAAAAACCTCGATAAGCTCGCCGAAAAATCAGGTAAGGAATTCGATAAGGAATATATCGAACATATGGTCTCTGACCATAAAGAAGATATAGATGCTTTCGAAAAAGCCAGTAATGAATGCAAGGACCCTGAAATAAAGGCTTTCGCCGCCAAAACTTTACCTGTTTTGCGCAGCCATCTGCAAACTGCGGAATCTATCAGCAAATCGATCAAATAATTTTAACCGGTTAACTAAAAAAAACCAAAGAAGCCGCATCGGATGATACGGCTTCTTTGGTTTTTCATATAGAAACCTGAACAATCAGGGTATTTATTTCCTCAGTTTTTATATCAGGCCCGCACCAATGTAGAGTCCTCTATCGCCTTTCCGGCCGCTCTTGACCGATCTGTAGTTCCCTTTTTTAACTCTTCCCATTGGCCTGCCTGATTCTTCCAGATAAAGAAAACAGGCCCCCCGATCCACTTAACTATATAATGAAGAAACCTGCCTTCGTGTATCACCGGCTTTACAATAATTGCGGCCCATTTTAATTTCCACCTGAACATTGTCTCAAACATGCTCTCGTCCGAAATTGCATTATTTACATCCTGTTCCATAAAACCCTTTTTAATAATGATTCAAATTCGCTGCCAGACATTTGGCGTCTGGTTTGCCCGGCCTGAAATCACCTGTTCTTTAACAGATGGCATGTTTATTACAACGATTCTTTAATAAATACGTAATATGACCAATGATCGTCAGAATATTTTTTCAGGAGGAGAGCCGCCAAAACCCAGCGAAGAAGATATAGCCAGGGGAAAAGAAAAATACCTTCGTGATACCGGTAAGATCGAAGATTTTCCCGAGGTGGATGAGATGGGCGGTATAATGAAAGAACAGGTTGTTCCGGCAAAGCCAGAGATCAAAATCCAGGAGGAACCTATGGAAGATGGTCACAACAATGAATGGCAGGACCGGGCAAGGGTAGAAGACGCCGACGAAATGACCCTGCCTTCCTCTCCCCGCCAAAGCAATGTTCCGGAAGAAGATCTGAAAGATAAAAACACAGAGGATAAAGAAGGAAACAGGTATTATTAATTTCAGCGTTTTCAGCTATCCATTAAACATTCTTCTTTTTAGGCAGTCTATCTCTAGATTTCAGCGCAAATCAGCATTTGTTCTCTTTAAATTAAGAGTGAGCAGGGTAACGCAGGTTAAATCCATTTCCGCGTTTTCTTCGTATTATTTATAATCATCCCTGTGTTTCTCTGAAGTGAGCTGTTTATGATGACCCGTTTTTAATCAACCCATGTTCTTCAATTGCGTTTTTCAATTAAGTCAACAGATCCCGGTATTCCTTGAACCCTAAATCCATTCGTTTTCTGGTGAATAGTCATAGTCCCGTCCAGTGTCATCCGCTATTGCGGGTGACATTTTTTTTGTGCTCTACCGTTTAAAATAAGAAGCCCAGGAAAAGGCAGAGTACCACTATGATTGGAGAAGGAAGACGGGTAAAAGAAAGCAGGCCCCAGGTGCAAAGGATCACTCCAATATTTAAAAAGCTGATGGTTTTGAATTCCGTAAGGGAAATATCTTTCATCATATATACTGTTGAAGCCACAATAATGCCCACCACTACGGCATTAATACCCTCCAGCGAGCGATAAACCACCGCATATTTCTTCAGGTTTTGCCATATGGGGAAAAAGAAAAGCACTAGCAGGGCGCTCGGTAGAAAGATAGCAATGGAAGCGATTAAACAACCTGCGGCCTGCCAGCCCGGCCCCTTATCGCGGGAGGCCATGCCACCCATAAAAGCGGCTATGGAAAAAACAGGTCCCGGGATGGCCCTGACAATCCCTGCGCCAATATAAAAATCATCACGTTTAATGCTGATCACATTCTGGGTTTTATCGCGGTTTTTCCTTTGCACTCTTTGCGAGGTTGGCCTTTCTACAAATTGTTCATACATCATTGGTATCAGCGCCTGCCCGCCGCCAAAAACAAGGCTCCCAAAACGATAAGTATTTTCAAAAAGATTGTATGCTCTTCTATGAGGCCAGTCATTCTTTCGCGC
>JBDTVL010000183.1:0-5677 GCA_040007215.1 Flavitalea sp. | reverse complement strand
GGGCCTGATCAGTTTATTTATAGCGTTTATGTTCAGTAAGGGTTAACCACCATAGTACCCGTTGTCCGCTGTGCAGTACAACAACAACAAAGTAAAAAGGGGTGTAACTCGTTCATATTAAAAAATGATAGACAAATATAAACATTTTATCTAAAAATCGCTTCCCTTAAAATTGGATGGAATGTTAAAATCTGTGGGTGAAAAGAAACCTTCTATTGAATATAATGATCCAGGTCTTTCAGCGTAAGGGGTTTTTCCCAAACTTTGAAGCCAGAACTGATCTTTTCTGGTGTATTTGGCCTGTAGGCGCTAATAAGGTGAACTTGTAAAGAAGGATGTTGTTCAAGAAGCGTAGCGGCTTTTTCCCAACCTATTCCATCCGGGAGGTTGTTATCCAGAAAAAGGATATCAGGAATTACGAGTTTGAACTGGTTGAGCCCTTCTTTCAGGGTATGAGAGTAGAATACCTCGAAATTCCGCTTAAGCAGATAAGTTTTTAGAAGCAGACATAAATCCACCTCATCATCAATAATTAGCACTTTCTTTCTTGCTCCCATATTAGCATAAATATAGAAAATTCCTTACCAAAGGAAAAACGCTGAAATTGTAGAATATAATACACAGGACTAACTGTTTTTGCGAAATTTTGCCCTTATACCGCCTGATTGATTCCGGCATAATATTTAAGCTATTGATAATAAGCCGTTCCATAGCGGCAAACAATTCATTAAATTATTCATTTAAAACAAATAGTATGAAAACTTCATCTAAAGTTCTGCTCGGATTAATTGGCGCCGCAGCAGCCGGAGCCGCTATAGGTCTTCTCCTTGCTCCTGAAAAAGGAAGCGATGTTAGAAAAAAAGTAAAAAATGCCGCCAATGACTGGGCCTGCCAGTTAGCAGATCTTTTTGCTGAAAGCAAATCAGAGCTTAACAGCATAAAAAATAAAGCCACACGCAGCGCAAGGGATTTAAAGGCAAATGCTGAAGACAGGTACAATGCAGTTAGAGAAGGATTATCTTAATTAGGTTAGCGGGCTTGCCCGCTTTCTTTTATATATTTATTGTATGGAAAATATTAAAGCCAGGGCAGAAGACCTAACTGAAAGCGTAACTGATTATATTCACACCTATTATAAGCTTTCCGTTCTTAATGCAACAGATAAAGCAACTACGGTAGCTTCTTCCGCACTGACAGGATTGGCCGTTTTATTCCTTGGCATGTTTGTATTATTATTTTCCAGTATCGCGCTCGCCATATGGCTGGGCAGCCTGCTTGAAAATCAGGCTCTGGGATATTTAATTGTGGCAGGTATATACCTGCTTAAAGTTTTAGCCCTGGTTCTTTTGCGCAAGCGCATTATTTTCCCCCTGTTTAGAAATTTAATTATAGGCAAGCTGTATGAAGAAGATGATCAAAACATATGATGATTTATTAGCCGAGAAAGAAAGACTTAAACGCCAACTTGATCTTGATAAAAAAATGATTGTTGTTCAATGGGAAGGCTTAAAATCTGAATTGGCCCCGCTAAAAAGCGCTTATGGCTTTGTACAGAAACTTACCAAATCGGACAAAAGCAATCCGCTTCTGAATGCCGGACTGGGTATAGCAAGCGATCTCTTATTAAGAAGATTTATTTTTGCAAGGGCAGGATGGCTGATAAAGCTGGCAGCGCCATTGCTTGCTAAAAATTATTCCTCCCATTTCCTGGCAGAACAGGGAAGTTCTTTTCTAGGCAAACTTAAACGCATCTTCAGTAAAAAAGATGATCGCCACAATTTTTCTTCTTCAACAAAAAAAAATGCTGAAGAAGATTTTAATAGTGAATCTGAAGAACATTCCCGCAATGGACAAACGATAGGATAAAATGTTTTTAAACAGGGAAATACATAATAAAAGCAGCGCCATCATTAATCATGCCTTTAGCCATGATCAGGCCTGAATGATTAGCCATGATACGTTGCGCTATGGCTAATCCTATGCCTTTGCCCCTGTATCCTGATTGCTGCGTATGAAGGCGTTGAAATATCATGAATATCCTGTCGGCAAACTCATTATCGAAGCCTATTCCTTTATCTTCCACCACTATACGGTGATATAATTTTTTAACTTTCCTTATTCCGTCAATTTCATCCGTTCCTTCAATCTGGCTATAGGTGATCTGAATAACCGGCGGTTCGCCTGGCTTGGAAAATTTAAAGGCATTATCAAAAAGCGATTTGAACAACAATGATAGCTGCCAGCGGATTCCAATAATAACCGGCAATGATACTGAATGAATAATGGCTTTACACACATTAACCTGTTCTTCGATATCTACAAGGGCCTGTTGTACTACTTCATCCATATTTACTTTATCCATTTTTTCATCCTTGCCGATAAGCGTGGTAAAATTTACCATATCCTGGATAAGTTCCTGCATTCGCAAAGCAGAAGCATTCATACGCTCAATAACTTTACTTATTTCAGGTGGAACACTTTGAAGATGATTGTATGATAGCCTGTCGCCAAAGAGCCTTATCTTTCTCAACGGTTCCTGCAGATCGTGGGAGGCTACATAAGCAAATTGTTCCAGTTCGGCATTGGTTCTGTTCAGTTCATGAAGTTTATTTTCAAGTTCCGCCTGGTAACGCCACCTCATTCGAACTTCACGGTTAATAAAATAAAAAGAGATCAGGGTGATGGCGCCGGCAAACAGGAGTATAGTATTGAAGTATCCCGGATAAACATCTTTGAAAAACTCCTGCCGGGCAAAAAGAATATCTCTTTCATACAATTCTGCTTTTTCGATCTGCATACTTTCTGACTGGAAGGTGTCCATTAATGTTTTTCCCCTGCTAACAGAGGTATGCATAGCGGTATAGTCAATAACGTTCACCCGAAGGATGTTCCTGTCGAACAGGTTAACCATATTGGTTATTGTTGATTTCATCAGCATTAACCGGCTGAACTGGTCCGAATTGTTATCCTGCAGATCAAGCAAATGATCAAAATCGTGGTTAATGCTATCCTTGCTGTAATTATATTGCCCCAGGAAGGAGCTGTCTTTTATCAGCATAAAACCCCTGCTGCATGTTTCCATATTAATCATCCTTTTTTCCAGCTCTTTGAGCCTGTAAATAACCTGGTAGCTCTTTTCAAGCGCTTTGGAATACCGCAGATGAGTGTTTAGTTTCTGATAGAATAAAGCCGACAAAATGACCAGGATGGCCAGAGATACTATAAAGGAGATATAGAGATATGCAAATTTCGGCTTCATTTGTCTTTCTTAATTCCCCATAATGGGTAAATATTTCCATCGCCATTATGCATTCCTACAGTACACTGTTGCAATTAAAAGCAAATTAAGCATTGTTTTTCCTAATGAAATCAAGGGTTTTACTCACTTTAAGGGTAATTGCTTAGCTCAAATGAGTTTTTGGAGCTTTCCTTGCTTTTCTTAATGCACAAACCAACCGTGTATGCTCCAACAGAATCTTTCCCAGAAACAGCAGTTAAAAATTCTGCCTCAGCAGATACAGCTTCTCAATCTTTTCCATCTTAATACTATTGAGCTGGAACATCGTATTGAACAGGAACTGGAGGAAAACCCGCTTTTGGAAGAAACCCCATCAGAAGAGGATCCTGAAGCCGACAGGTTCAATAAGGAAACAGTGCAGGATTATAAAGATTGGGAGGAATATGGGTATGATGATGTTCCCGATTACAAAATGGAATATGAAAATTATTTCAATAACGAAAAGATCCCGGAAAGACCGATGCCCGAAAGCGCCGATTTCAGGCAAATACTGAAACAGCAATTTAAACTGTTATACAATGGAGAAAGGGATATTCAACTGGCTACCTATCTTATTGATTCACTCAATGAAACAGGCTTACTGGAACAGGAACTTCCCGCTATAGCGGATGATCTTTCTTTCCGGTTTCAAAGCTGGGTTGAAGTAGAAGAACTGGAAGAAGCGCTCTCAAAATTACAGGGCCTCGACCCCGCGGGCGTTGGAGCCAGGTCTATAAAGGAATGCCTGCAGTTACAGCTTGGAAGAATGAATACCAAACGTCCGGATGTTAAAATGGCCATCCGGCTGCTCAATGAACATTTTACCGATCTTGGAAGCCGCAATATGGACAAGATCATGAATCACCTGAATATAGATGAAGACGAGTTAAAAATAATATTGCAATTGCTTGGATCGCTGAAAATGAAACCGATCACTGAAAGCGCAGAAAGTTTTCAGCCGAATCACCAGATCATGCCCGATTTCGTCATCGCTTACAACGGAGAAAATATAGAAGTATCACTATATCGCCAGCGATCGGCTTCCTTACATATCAACCAATCATGGATGGAAAATGTAAAAACTCATGAAGAAAATAAAATGACCGATAAAGGAACAAAGCAATATCTCCGCAGTAAACTCAATGCCGCACAATGGTTTGTTTCTGCCATCAAACAAAGAGAAAGCACCATGCTTAAAGTGGTTAAGTGTATCGTCAAACTTCAGCATGAATATTTTCTCGAAGGAGATATTAAGCTCATCAGGCCGATGATCCTTAAAAATATAGCGGAAATAGTGGGAGTGGATATTTCTACCGTTTCCCGGATCACCTGTAATAAATATGTATCCACTCCATTCGGAACGCTCCTGCTGAAAGACCTTTTCACAGAAGGCATTATAAATCAGCAGGGAGAAACCATCAGCAACCGGGTTATTCAGACAGCTATTGAAGAAGTGATTGAAACTGAGGACAAGCAGAAACCCTTTACAGATCAGCAATTAGTGATCATTTTATCACAAAAAGGTTTTAGTATTGCCAGAAGAACAGTTGCTAAGTACCGTGAGTTACTGCAAATACCTGTTGCGCAGATGAGAGCGCTCTGGGCCTAATTTAAACAGCCAATTAAACAATCTGAAAAAATCACTTCATGCAAAAAATACTTGTTATTGACGATGACAGAGATATGTGTCTGTTATTAAGACGCTTTTTGTCTAAACATGGATTTGAAGTAGAAGAAGCCAATACTTCTAAAAAGGCTACCGAACTGCTGGAACTTACAGAATTTGACCTCGTATTATGCGATTTCAGGTTAGATAATACAGATGGTAAGACCATGCTCGTTAAAATAAAAGAGAAATATCCTCATATGCCGGTAATCATTATTACCGGTTACAGTGATATTAAAATCGCTGTGGAAGTAATGAAGCTGGGCGCTTACGATTATATCACCAAGCCGTTGTTTCCCGACGAGATCATATTAACTATCCGGAAAGCGCTGAATAAATCGGAAAGCAAAACTATTACCATTAATAATAACATTGCCTCGGTAAATGGCGAGGAGAAAAAGGAGAAAAAGAGCGCCGTAACCATGAGCGGCCAATACATTTTCGGCGACAGTAATGCCTTTCACCAGATTATTAAACAGATAGAACTGGTAGGTCCCACCAACTACAGTGTTATCATATATGGAGAAAGCGGAAGCGGTAAAGAGGCAATAGCCCAGGAAATACATAAACGCAGTAAACGCAACACTAAACCTTTTATAGCCATCGATTGCGGCGCCTTATCGAGAGAACTGGCGGGAAGCGAATTATTTGGACATGAAAAAGGAGCTTTCACGGGCGCCCTCAATCAAAAAATTGGAAGCTTTGAAATGGCTAATGGAGGAACTATTTTTCTC
>JBDTVL010000182.1:0-5705 GCA_040007215.1 Flavitalea sp. | reverse complement strand
TGACGAAAAAAGAGGCATTGTATTCGCGCCAACTGGCTCTGCGGTATTTGATTTCTATGGTGGAAAAAGAAAAGGAGATAATCTTTTTGCCAATAGCCTGCTGGCATTGGATGCCGCAACAGGCAAACGGATATGGCATTTCCAGATCATACATCATGATGTATGGGACAGGGATCTTCCAACGCCTCCTGCATTGGTAACGGTGATGCATGAGGGAAAAGAAGTGGAAGCGGTGGCGCAGCCGACCAAACATGGTTTTATTTTTCTTTTTGAAAGAGAAACAGGCAAGCCTCTTTTTCCGATCAGGGAAATACCTGTTCCCACCGTTTCTGAATTGAAGGGTGAAAAATTATCGCGTACCCAGCCAATTCCCCAGTTGCCGGAAGCTTTCGTAAAACAGGTTTTTACAGAAGCTGACCTGATAGAAGAAGGTATTGTTCCTGATTCTTCTGTTCGTGATGTAAGAAAAAAATTACTGAGCTATCACACGGGTAATATGTTCAATCCACCCTCCAGGGAGGGAACGGTTATTTTACCCGGGTTTGACGGTGGTGCAGAATGGGGTGGTCCGGCGTTTGACCAGGAAACCGGTTTGCTGTATATCAATGCCAATGAAATGCCCTGGGTGTTAACGATGACCGATGCTATTTCCGGCGGCGATGAAAGTGAAACTAATATGGAAGCAGGAAAAAGATTATACCTCCAGAACTGTATGAACTGTCATGGCCCAGAAAGAAAGGGGTCGGGAAATTTTCCCTCTTTAGAAGGAGCAGGCAAGAAGTATTCTACGGATCAGTTCCAGGAATTACTGTCTAATGGCAGAAGGATGATGCCTTCTTTCAGACAGTTGTCAATAGAAGAAAAAAATGCGCTGGCTTCATTTGTGCTGGAGCAAACGAAGGAGAAACTCAAACCTTTTATAAATGCCAGCAAGCCGGTAGACAGCGTTACTTTCATTCCATATTCTTTTACCGGGTATAATAAATTTGAAACGAAAGAAGGTTACCCGGCTATTAAGCCTCCCTGGGGAACGCTTAATGCCATTAACCTGAATACTGGAAAAATAGCCTGGAAAGTGCCGCTGGGAGAATTCCCCGAACTTACCGCCAGGGGGATCCCGATAACAGGA
Source organism: Flavitalea sp. (assembly GCA_040007215.1). GTDB lineage: Bacteria > Bacteroidota > Bacteroidia > Chitinophagales > Chitinophagaceae > Flavitalea. Next base: position 4,576 of record JBDTVL010000182.1, on the reverse strand, counting down.
ACAGAGAATTATGGCGGCGCCGCAGTTACTGCCGGCGGGTTATTGTTTATCGCTGCTACCCGTGATGGAAAGTTCCGGGCCTTTAATAAGAAAACGGGAAAGATGTTATGGGAAACACAGCTTCCCGTTCCAGGATTTGCAACGCCTTCAGTATATTTTGTTAATGGAAAACAGTACATTGTTATAGCATGCGGCGGTGGAAAATTAAACACTAAATCTGGCGACGCTTATGTCGCTTTTGCATTACCTGATTAATAATTGGAATATAATGAAGTCAACATTGCGAAGTCAGAACTGGTTTGGAAAGAAAGGTAAAGATGGATTTATCTACCGCGCCTGGATGAGAAACCAGGGCATACCATCCTATGAATTTAAGGGCAAGCCGGTTATCGGTATTTGTAATACCTGGTCGGAGCTTACTCCCTGCAATGCGCATTTAAGAGAACTAGCCGAATCGGTCAAATACGGCATACTGGAAGCAGGCGGGTTCCCGGTGGAATTTCCGGTGATGTCGCTGGGCGAAACCCTCATGAAGCCTACGGCTATGCTTTTCCGTAACCTGGTAAGTATGGATGTGGAAGAGTCGATAAGAGCTAATCCTGTAGATGGGGTGGTGTTGTTATGCGGATGCGATAAAACCACGCCGGCCCTGGTAATGGGCGCCTGCAGCGTGAATATTCCCACTATTGTTGTTTCCGGAGGACCAATGCTAACGGGAAAGTATAGGGGAAGAGATATCGCCACTTCTGATCTCTGGCGTTTTACCAATGATGTACGATCGGGCGTTATGTCGGAAGAAGAACTGAATATTGCAGAAGCGGGCATGTGCAGAAGCCGCGGTCATTGCGCGGTCATGGGTACCGCTTCTTCCATGGCCTGCATGGTAGAGGCCCTGGGTATATCGCTTCCAGAAAATGCAGCTATCCCTGCCGCAGATTCGAACCGGAAAACGCTGGCCCAGTTATCGGGCGTGAGAATTGTGGAAATGGTAAGAGAAGATATTAAGCTATCAGATATCCTCACACGAAAAGCCTTTGAGAATGCGATCCGGGTAAATGCCGCTATCGGAGGGTCTACTAATTTTGTGATCCACCTGCTGGCAATAGCCGGAAGGATCGGTATTGAATTATCTATTGACGAATTTGATATACAGCATTCGAAAATTCCGCTGATGGCCAACCTTCAGCCTTCGGGAAAATATTTCATGGAAGATTTTTATTATTCCGGCGGACTTCCGGCTTTAATGAACCAGATCATCGATCATTTGCATAAAGATTGTATGACGGTGAATGGCAAAACAGTGGCAGAGAATACTCGTGCTGCGGAAAACCTTAATCCCGAAGTGATCGCCGCCCCCGGAAAGCCCTTCAAGCAAGATTCGGGTATCGTGGTGCTGAAAGGAAATCTCTGCGTGAATGGCGCTATTATTAAACCTAATGCCGCTAGCGAACATCTTATGAAACACGCTGGCAGGGCTGTCGTATTTGAAACCATCGAAGATTATAAATTGCGGATCGACGATCCGGAACTGGATGTGGATGAGAACAGCGTACTCGTGCTGAAGAATGTAGGTCCTAAAGGATATCCCGGTATGCCGGAAGTTGGCAATATGGGAATACCAAGGAAAATTTTAGAGAAAGGCATCACCGATATGGTCAGGATCTCCGATGGAAGAATGAGCGGCACTGGTTTTGGAACCGTGGTATTACATGTATCGCCGGAAGCGGCCGATGGCGGAACGCTGGCCCTGGTGCAATCAGGCGACCTGATTGAGCTGGACATACAAAATCGCTCGCTTAACCTGGCTGTTCCGGAAGAGGAACTGGCGGAAAGGAGAAAAAAATATACGCCTTTATCTAATAATATCGACCGGGGTTACAGTTACCTGTATACGCTTCATGTTGAACAGGCGCACCTCGGCGCAGATTTCGATTTCTTAAAAGGTGGTTCAGGAAGTATCGTTTCGAGAGATTCTCATTAATGATTGTATATGTCTGCAACAGGTTTTACAGGAAAAACAGCTATTGTTACAGGAGCTGGCCAGGGTATCGGTTACGAAATATGCAGGCAGCTTTTAAGCAAAGGCGCTTCAGTAGTGCTGAATGATATAGATGAAAACCTGGCTCTCCGGGCAGCGGAGCAGTTGAGCCAATCCGGCGGAGCCTGCATTGCCTTTCCCGGAGACTCCTCTGATATTGATTTTATTGATCGCCTGGTTCAAAAGGCTGTTGATGAATTTGGAAAACTGGATAAAGTGATCGCTAATTCGGGCATTACTTTATTTGGCGATTTTCTCGATTATCCACCCGCTTCTTTTTACAAGGTGATGAACGTTAATCTTGGCGGCTCTTTTTTCCTTGCCCAGGCAGCGGCAAGGCAGATGATTAAGCAGGATTCCGGAGGATCCATCCTTTTTACTTCATCTGTTACCGGTCACCAGGCGCATAAAAAACTGGCGGCATACAGCATGACCAAAGCAGCGCTGGAAATGCTGGCAAAAAACCTGGTGATTGAATTATCACAGTACAGAATAACCGTTAATACCATAGCTCCAGGCGCCACCCTTACTGAAAGAACAAAAGATGATACCGCGTATGAAGCTACCTGGTCGGCGATCACGCCTATGGGACGGCCGGCCACTACCGGTGATATTGCCCAGGCGGCGTTATTCCTTGTTTCAGCCGAAGCGAACCATATAACAGGACAGAGCCTGATCATTGATGGGGGATGGACATCCATTAGCCCTTCTCCTTATTAACCCCATAGGCATTACACGTTAACATATCATAACAATCAGTCAAGAAAATGGAAAATATATCGCTATTTGACATTTACCTTTAGAAAAATTTTAAACAACCAAGGAGATCAATAATGTTTAGTTTAAACGGTAAATCAGCATTGATAACAGGAGGGGGCAGCGGTATCGGCAGGGCCATCTCTGCCTTATTCGCAAAGCAGGGCGCCAGGGTTTTTATCCTTGACCTGGATGAAGAAGGATCACTGAAAACGATTGAAGCCATCGGGCACAATGGAGGAAATGCCTCATTTATAAAATGCAATATTGCCATTGCTGCCGAAGTGAAAAAAGCCATTGATCAACTGATCAGTGAAGTTTCAACGCTGGATATTGTAGTGAATAATGCTGGTATCGCGCATGTGGGTAATTTGGAAAATACTTCCGAAGCTGATTTTGAAAGATTGCTTTCCGTAAATGTGAAAGGCGTTTTTCATGTGTTGCAGGCGGCTATCCCGCATTTAAAAAACAGGGGCGGCGTAATTCTGAATATGGCGTCTGTAGCAGGACTGGTGGGTATACCTGACCGGTTTGCTTATTCCATGACAAAGGCAGCGGTAGCGGGCATGACCCTCTCCATTGCAAAGGATTATCTTTCTTTCAATATTCGCTGTAATGCTATTTCCCCCGCTCGGGTCCATACGCCATTTGTGGATGGCTTTATAGCTAAGAATTATGCAGGCAAAGAAGAAGAGATGTTTAAAAAATTATCTCAGAGTCAGCCTATCGGAAGAATGGGCAAACCCGAAGAGGTGGCCTTTCTGGCTCTTTATCTTTGTTCGGATGAAGCATCGTTTATTACCGGCTGCGATTATCCTATAGATGGCGGCTTTACAAAATTAAATAATTAGGCAGGCAATAATTACTCTCAATAATTCATCAGCGTTAAATCACTAAAGTATTATGAAACTTATACGTTTTGGAGAAAAAGGCAAAGAAAAACCAGGCATTATCGTTAACGATAAAATGTTCGATGTGTCAGATTTCGGAGAAGATTATACCGAAGCATTTTTTGAAAACGATGGTATCAGCCGGCTGAAACAATTTGCTGACGGGCGCAAACTGACAGAAGTAGCCTCTTCCACCCGCCTGGGTAGCCCGGTGGCAAAACCTTCAAAGATCGTATGCGTAGGACTTAACTATGCCGATCATGCCAAAGAATCCAATGCAGCGATTCCATTGGAACCGATACTTTTTTTTAAATCAACCACCGCAATCATCGGTCCTAATGATGAAGTGATCATTCCTAAAGGCGGCGAAAAAACTGACTGGGAAGTGGAACTGGCTGTAGTGATCGGGAAAACGACCAGTTATGTAGAAGAAAAAGATGCAGAAAAATATATTGCCGGTTATTGCCTTCATAACGACTACAGCGAACGCGCTTTCCAGCTAGAGCGGGGAGGGCAATGGGTGAAAGGAAAAAGCTGCGATACTTTTGCGCCGGTTGGCCCATTCCTGGCAACTCCGGATGAACTAGCGGATATCAACAACCTAAGATTGTGGTTAAAAGTAAACGATAAAATGATGCAGGATGGCAATACGTCAAACCTGATCTTCAAAATACCTTTCCTGGTGCATTATATCAGCCAGTTCATGACCTTATTGCCTGGAGATATCATCTCTACAGGAACTCCTCATGGCGTGGGCCTGGGTATCAAACCAAACCCGGTATATCTTAAAGCAGGCGATAAAGTGGAGCTGGGCATTGATGGCCTTGGCAGTTCCGCGCAGACGCTTAAGGCCTATAAGTAAGCTGCAGTAGTTCATTTAAATAGTTATCGA
>JBDTVL010000181.1:0-5725 GCA_040007215.1 Flavitalea sp. | reverse complement strand
CATCTGAAAAAGATGCAGGGAACAGGCGGTAAGCAACACGAAACAGGATATCCAGATGATTCATTACAAAACAAATGCTGAAATAGAGTTAATGCGGGAAAGCGCTTTGCTTGTAGGCAAAGCTATCGCAGAAGCGGTTAAAATATTAAAGCCGGGCGTAACCACTGCCCGTCTTGATGCCGTGGTAGATATGTTCATTCACGATAATGGCGGAACACCTTCTTTTAAAGGCTATCATGGTTTTCCTTTTGCCTCCTGCATGTCGGTCAATGATGCGGTGGTGCATGGTTTCCCCAATAACAAGGAATTGATGGAGGGCGATATCGTTTCCATGGATGTCGGCGTTTTCAAAAATGGTTTCCATGGCGATAGCGCCTATACGGTGGCTATTGTTGGCGCCAGTGAAGATGCTTTGCTACTAATGAAAGTAACCAGGATATCGTTAGGAAAAGGCGTAGAAAAGGCAGTGGCGGGCAACAGGACAGGAGATATCGCTTTTGCCGTACAGGACTATTGCGAGAAAGAATATAAGTATGGCGTGGTAAGAGAACTGGTATGCCATGGATTGGGCAGAAAACTTCATGAAGATCCACAGGTGCCGAATTTCGGAAAGAGAGGCAGCGGTACAAAGTTGCAGGAAGGAGTGGTGATTGCGATTGAACCTATGGTGAACATGGGCGTTAAAGAAGTATGGTACGATAAAGACGGATGGACGGTAAGAACAAAAGACGGAAAAATAGCCGCCCATTATGAGCATAATGTTTGCGTAAAAAAAGGAGGTCCTGATCAGCTTTCTTCTTTTGATGATATAGAAAAAGCAGAACGCTCCAATGATTATTTAATCAGCAATTACTACTGATAAAACGATGATTTTTGAGTGAAAACTACCCTCCTCCCGGAGGGTTTGTTATGTACATTCATTTTTAAATCATTAACTATGAATCATGATCATATCAAACCCGGCCAGGAAGAAGAGCCGCTGTTCAGCCTGCCTGTGGAGAATGAAATATTACTGCTCAAACTCAGTGCCGAGTTTGGCGCTTCCTGCAGCGGTTCCGATATAGCTATTCCTCCTAAACTGGTGAACGATTTTTTAAAATCGGTGTATGCTTTCGAAACGGCTTTCAGCCGATCGCTGGCTACCATTGCTGTATATGACCGGATTGGCCGGCCGGATTTTCAGCTTTCATCGGCCCTTACCGATGAAGAAATAAACGTTGAATTAAAGCGAATAGAAAGTCTGATGGCGAAGGGCCATATTCAACTGGATGTATTGGGGCAGTATAGCCAGCGGCTGATCTATACCTTTATCACTGAAGAATTTTTTAAACATGAAATGGATGATGTTGATATTCCCCAGTTCATCCATCATTTCTGCTATGAGGAGTTTCATCCCAATCATGAAATGGATATCCGAGACCGGTGTATGGAATTTATCCAGCAATGGCTTCGCCGGAAGATCGATGAGTATAGCTGGCAGCTCGGCGATCCGCTGATCCATCCGGATACCCAGGTTTTTTCCAGGGAAAATATATTGAAAAGGGTCCGGCATGTATTTGATGCCTATACTTCTTTTATCAATGGTCATTACCTCATTAAAGAACTGCGTTTTGAATGGGATGATCGAACGGAAACGGGGCTGGGGCATATGGAGGGATCGGTGAAATATGATGCGGTAGCGGAAAACGGCTCGGTGGTGCATTATGAGGGTCCGTTTGAGTTTTACCTGTCCAATAACAATGCCTGGTGGAGCATTTTCTATTTTGTTTTTCCGGGATTCAGGTGGAGAGGCTGAGCTGCGATACCTTTGCGTATGCGTTTAATAGTTATAGGAGGCGGGGCGGCCGGTTTTTTCTGCGCCATCAATGCGGCGAAGTTAAATGACCGGCTGGAGGTGACTGTAGTGGAGAAGTCGGGCAAACTGTTGTCAAAAGTTCGGGTATCCGGCGGCGGTAGATGCAATGTAACTCATGCGTGTTTTTCTATTGAGGAAATGATAGGGAAATATCCAAGGGGCGCCAATTTCATAAAGAAAGCCTTTCATCGTTTTTTTACAACCGACACCATAGACTGGTTCAGAGAGAGAGGAGTTGCATTAAAAACCGAGGAGGATGGCAGGATGTTTCCCATTACAGATAGTTCAGAAACGATCATCAACTGTTTGCTGAAAGAGGTAGACCGTTATGGTATTAAGGTGATGATGAACAGGGAGGTGAAATCGTTGAATAAGACCGGCGATGCATGGCGGCTGGTGTTTTCGAATGGAGAAGTACAGGAAGCCGATAAGGTATGTATCGCCTGCGGCGGATATCCTAAGCTGGCGATGTTTGACTGGATCCAGCAGATGGGGCATACTATTGAGCCGCCTGTTCCTTCGCTGTTCACCTTCAATCTGCCTGGCGATCCTGTTACGGCGCTGATGGGAATAGCTTTGCCTGCGGCAAAAATAAAAATTCAGGGTACTAAACTGGAAGAAGAAGGACCCTTGCTGATCACGCACTGGGGACTCAGTGGTCCTGCAGTATTAAAGCTTAGCGCCAGGGGCGCCAGGGAGCTGGCTGACCGGAACTACCAGTTTACCATCAGGGTAAACTGGGCGCCGGCGTATCATGAACAGCCGCTTAGAGAGAAGTTGCAGGAATTGCGGCAGGAAACGCCTGCCCAGAAGATCAGTTCCAGGGGTGCGCTGGGTATTCCCCATCGTTTATGGGAATACCTTTGCAGGATCAGCGGGATCGGGGAGAACCTGCGCTGGGCCGATCTGACATCAGTATCGCTGGGCGAGCTGGTCAGAAAGGTAAATGCGCAGGAATTCAGGGTTAGCGGTAAAACCACTTTCAAAGAGGAGTTTGTAACCGCCGGTGGAATAAAACTGTCGGAAATAGATCCTAATACCATGCAAAGCAAGCTCGTTCCGGGATTGTACTTTGCCGGGGAGGTCATGGATGTGGATGGGATAACGGGAGGGTTTAATTTCCAGCATGCCTGGACAAGCGGATGGGTAGCGGCAAAGGGGATTGTTGCTTCTTTGCAGGTTTAGCTTCTTGTTAAAGGAAAGAAATGCCTGTAAAGCCGTTTCGCCCTAAAATAGCTGCAGATGGTTAAAAAATAGCCATTTTCATGCTCTCTTGCTTTAAATTAGCCCTGATAGGACTGCTCAGCGTTCTTATTTTAACGGCCTGTGTAGCTATTTAGGTCAAGTCACCTGTTTTACGAACGCTATAGCAAAGCCCTGCCTTTGAAAAAGTACCTGTGCGATAAGCGCAGGATTAATTTTAAGATTGAGAAGTGTAAACAGGATTATTTTCTAACCCTGTGTAGTTATATAGGGACGAGACATCTCCCGCTTCTGTTCGGGACTTGTTCGGGACTCGTTCGGCTTTCTGATAGCTTCTCATAGGTAAAACCCGAACAAGTCCCGAACAAGTCCCGAACAAGACCCGAACAAAAGCGGAACAAAAAAGAGGTATCCCAGGAGCGGAAAGGAGGCTGAAAAGCTATTATTATAAGCCACGTTAAACGGAAAATATAGCCTGTTTTCCCTTATCTTTGCACCCCCGATTAAAAAAAACCATCGGGTTAATTTATGTCTGAAAACAATATTGTTAACTCAAACGCTGAAGAACAGGAGTCTCTGGTTCTTGAGGAGGCTACAGCGACAACAAATGCGCCTGTGCAAAGCGCTCCCCAGGTGGAGACTGCTCATGATGATTTTGACTGGACCATTGACAAACGTAATGTAGCTTCTTACACTAAAGAAGAGAAGCTGAAATACGATTCTGTTTATGAAGGAACTTTCAAAGCCGTTACCGATGGGGAACTCGTAAAAGGTATCGTGGTTGGCGTTACAAAAACAGATGTTGTTATCAATATCGGTTTTAAAAGCGATGGACTCGTTTCCCTTAACGAATTCCGCGATCTTCAGAACCTGAAAACAGGCGATGAAGTGGAAGTGATGGTGGTAGAAAAGGAAGACAGGGATGGTCATCTTAACCTTAGCCGTAAACAGGCCCGTATTACACGCGCATGGGAACGGATCGTTGAAGTGCACAAAACAGGAGAAGTGATCACTGGTACAGTAACCTCCAAAACCAAAGGCGGTCTTATCGTAGACGTATTTGGCATGGAAACCTTCCTTCCGGGTTCACAGATCGATGTTAAACCTGTTACTGATTACGATCAGTTTGTAGGTAAGACCATGGAGTTTAAAGTGGTTAAAATAAATGAAGCCATAAAGAATGCCGTAGTTTCTCATAAGGCGCTTATTGAAAGCGATATCGAAGCGCAGCGCGCAGAGATCATGAGCAAACTCGAAAGAGGCCAGGTACTGGAAGGTTCTATCAAGAACATTACAGACTTCGGCGCATTTATGGATCTTGGGGGCCTGGACGGCTTACTGTATATCACCGATATCAGTTGGGGACGTATCAGCCATCCGAGTGAAGTGCTTAAGCTGGATCAGAAACTGAAAGTAGTGGTGCTTGACTTTGATGATGAGAAGAAAAGGATCAGCCTCGGTCTTAAACAACTGACGCCTCATCCATGGGATATCCTGCCGGAAAACATTCATGAAGGATCTGTAGTGAAAGGTAAAGTGGTGAACATTGAAGATTATGGCGCATTCCTGGAAATACTTCCCGGCGTTGAAGGACTCGTTCACGTTAGCGAGATCACCTGGGCCAATACGCCTATCAATGCAAAGGAATTCTTTAAACTGAACGATGAGCATGAAGCCAAGATCGTTACGCTGGATAAGGACAGTCGCAAGATGAGTCTTTCCATCAAGCAGATGAGCCAGGATCCATGGAGCACTATCGAAAATAAGTTTCCGGAAGGAAGCCGTCATACCGGGCTGGTTAAAAATATCACCCCTTATGGCGTATTCGTAGAGCTTTCTCCAGGCATCGGCGGTATGATCCATATCAGCGATCTGAGCTGGTTAAAACGTTTCAACCATCCATCCGAATACACCAAGGTGGGAACCAATATCGATATCATTATTCTTGGTATCGACAAAGACAACCGCAAGTTGCAGCTTGGTCATAAACAACTGGAAGAAGATCCCTGGAATACGCTTCAGGATACGTTCGCCCCTGGAACTATTCATGAAGGCACGGTGATCCGTAAAGACGACAAGGGCGCTATTGTACAATTACAATACGGCCTTGAAGGATTTGCGCCTAACCGTCACCTCGGTAAGGAAGATGGTAAAACTGTTGGCGCCGACGAATCTGCACAGTTCATGGTGATCGAATTCGATCGCAATGAAAAACGCATCGTGGTTTCTCATGCAAGAATATGGGAACAGGCGAAGGTAGAAGAGAAGGAAGCTGTGAAGAAAGAAGCAAGAGTAGATGCAGACAAGACGCGTAAAACAGTGAAGACGATCCAGAATAAAGTTGAAAAAGCAACCTTAGGCGATCTGGGGGCATTAGCCGAACTGAAGCAGAAATTGCAGCAGGAAGAGCAGGATAGCGGAACCCCCGCTGACCAGCCCAAAGAGGATTAATCCGCTTATAGGAATGATAATAAAAAAAGCGCCTTGCATAAGGGCGCTTTTTTTATGTATAAGGTTCCGGGAAGAGATCAACCATTGACGATAGCCAGTAATTCATCATTAAATTCCAGCAGTGAACTGATCTGCTGATCGGCAATGATCCATTTCTGCGCATGGCTTTGAGAAGGCGTTGGCGCCACCACGCTCAAGGAATATCAAAAATACATT
>JBDTVL010000180.1:0-5756 GCA_040007215.1 Flavitalea sp. | reverse complement strand
CTTTTCACGAAACGGTTGGCAATATCAAAATTGGTGATGCGCATATTGGCGCCATCCCATAAAAGTTTTTTTCTACCGGGATATGCGGCTTCATTATCTGCCCCCGGCCTGCGGAAATTATAACTGCGTACGGCAAGATTACCCATCAGAACGGTTTCTGTAAGAGGCCCTGACTGATCGAATGAGGAGCTGGTATAAGTTCCATAACCCTTTTTACAGGCGTCGGTCCACTGTTTCTGATGACCGTCTGCTCCGCCAGCCACTAAAGCGCTTTTAAGTGCGGGAAATTCTGTCTGGTTCATATTGCTGGTTGGCAGCAAGGTTGGTTTTCGTCCGAATAATCCAGCCATTATTTTTCCTTTCGACCCTTCGAAAATCAGTCCTCCATCCCACTCTCCCATGTGTTCATCGGGAAGCAGTTCTTCTGGTCGTTTGGGACGAATACCGCCATCATACCAGATCAGTTCCACAGGAGGTTTTGCTCCGCGCGCCGGGAACTGAAGATGTATTTTGGAAGAAGGAGGATAGCTGTCTGCATAATTGATCTGGTCAAAAAAACCTCTGTATACAGTGCCTACGCTGCATTCTACCGATTCCGGGTAACCGAGTTTCAGGGCCCTGTAAGGAACATCAATAAAATGGCAACCCATATCGCCCAGGGCGCCTGTTCCAAAATCGACCCATCCCCGCCAGATGGCCGGAAGATAAATAGGATTATAGCCTCGTACAGGAGCTGTTCCCAGCCAAAGTTCCCACTGCACTTCCTTGGGAACCTCAAAATGAGCGTCTGGAGCGTCGATACCCTGTGGCCAGGCCGGACGGTTCGTCCATACATGCACGGTAGTAACATCGCCAATCACGCCTTCCTGGATCCAGGTTTCTATTTTTCGGGTATCATCGCCGCTGCTGCCCTGGTTGCCCATCTGGGTCACTACCTTGTATTTACTGGCGGCTTCTGTGAGCGCTCTTGCTTCATATATATCATGGGTAAGCGGTTTTTCCACGTATACATGTTTACCCAACTGCATAAAAGGCAGCGCTATAGCGGCATGCATATGATCGGGGGTGCTGACCATTACCGCATCAATGCGTTTGGATTCTTTATCTAGCAGTTCGCGATAATCATTATAGTAAGCCGCTTTTTCCCATCTTTTCCTACCCTTCACCGACTGCCGGTCGTCCACATCGCATAAGGCCACGATATTCTCTGCGCCATTATTAAAAGCATGATCAAGGTTAACTTCTCCTTTGCCACCTACGCCAATGGCGGCAATGTTGAGCTTATCACTGGGGGCTATAAAACCTCTTCCTAATACATGACGGGGAATGATAAAAAATCCCGAAGCGGCAACAGAAGTATCTCTGATAAAATTTCGCCTTGATACTGGTTCTTTTTCTACCGGATCAGCGGCATCGTCTGAAGGTTCAAATGGCATAACATTATATTTTAACTTCTAATAGACATCAGATCAAAGAAGCTTCCATAGTGATATTCGTGTTCAGCGACAAGCTGATAGGGCAGTTCAGCTTTGCATCATCGGCGCACTCTTTAAATTTCTCCGGGCTGATACCGGGAACTTTCGCTTTTACGGTAAGATGAGAATTAGTGATCTTTCCATTATCCAGTTCCACTACAGCGGATGTTTCAATAGAATCCGGCGTGAATCCTGCGGCGCCCAGCACAAAACTCAGCTTCATGGTAAAACATCCTGAATGAGCGGCGGCAATTAATTCTTCCGGGTTGGTGCCAACGCCCTCTTCAAATCTTGATTTGAAAGAATACTGCGTTTTATTTAATACTGTGCTTTGCGTAGTGAGATGACCGCTTCCTTCTTTTCCTGATCCGTTCCAAACGGCTGTTGCTGTACGTTTCATTTTGTGCTATTTTTAGATGTTGATTACAAATGAATATCCAATGACTAATATCATCGTTTAAAAATACGAAATTGGAAGTAAAAACTACATATTATCGTTCTCCTGTGGGGTTATTAAAAATCTCCGGAACCGATGCCTGTATAACAGCGGTAGTTTTTGCCGACGAGGTCACTGAAACCATGATCACTGCTAATACAGCAGAACCCTGTCCCCTATTGATCAATTGCACGGAACAACTGATCGGTTATTTCCATGGGCAGCGCAGGATTTTCGAATTGCCTGTGGACCCTCAGGGCACAGCCTTCCAGAAAAAAGTATGGCATGAACTGTCCAATATTCCTTTTGGTAAAACCATTAGCTACCTGGAACTTTCAAGAAGGATAGGCGATGCTAAAGCGATCAGGGCAGTAGGCGGCGCTAATGGCAAAAATCCAATCGCCATCATAATTCCCTGTCATCGGGTAATTGGCGCTAATAAAGAACTGGTGGGTTATTCCGGCGGCTTGTGGCGCAAGAAAAATCTTCTTGAACTGGAAAAAAGAATCGCCTATGGCGTACAAACCCTGTTTGATTAAACCTGTAATAATTTATTGAAAATGTCTTTTAAAGCGCTCAGAGTAACCGAAACAAGTGAAGGAAAATTTGAAAGAACCATTACTTTAATGGATATCGAAGATCTTCCACCTGGCGAATTGCTCGTACGCATAAATTATTCATCGCTCAACTTTAAAGATGCCTTATCCGCAACAGGTAATAAAGGCATAACCCGAAAATATCCTCATACGCCAGGCATAGACGCCGCCGGCGTTGTGGAACTGAGCCGTAATGAAAAGTTTGCCGTCAACGACCAGGTGGTGATCACAGGATATGACCTGGGCATGAATACCAGCGGCGGTTTTTCTGAATTTATCAGGGTACCCGCAGCCTGGGCGATCCTTAAACCCACGGAATATTCTTTCCAGGAATGCATGAGCATAGGAACGGCAGGATTAACGGCGGCGATGGCTCTCCAAAAAATGGAAGCACTCGGCGTCAACCCTGCTATGGGGCCAATAGTAGTTACCGGTTCAACAGGAGGCGTGGGAAGTTTTGCGGTAGCGATACTGGCTAAAGCCGGTTACCAGGTCATTGCCAGCACCGGAAAAGAAGGTGCCAAAGAATACCTGGAACATCTTGGCGCCACGCGCATTGAGCCACGAAGCTTTGTAAATGATATGACGGGTAAGACATTGTTACGACCGCAGTGGGCTGGGGCAATTGACACCGTTGGCGGTAATACGCTTAACACTTTACTGAAAGGTTGTATGCCGGATGGTTGCGTTGCCAGCACGGGGCTGGTAGATTCGCCGATACTGAATACCACCGTATATCCATTCGTGCTGAACGGCGTATCGCTGGCCGGAATAGGATCGGCAGAAACGCCGCTGCCTGTCAAATCACTGATGTGGAAAAAACTGGCGAATGAATGGAACATAAAAGATAAACTGGCGGTCATCGCCAAAGAAGTTACCCTGGAGGAACTGAACGGAAGTTATATAGAGGCTATCCTCGAAGGAAAAATTATGGGTCGTATTGTAGTCAGGATCTGAGTTCTTCGCTGGTGAACGCTAATGGCAGCAATGCCGCCGCATCCGGGAGTATATAAATTTCTCCTCTTGCGCCTCCCAATATCAATCGTATTGGAGAACCTGTCCGGAAAGAAAATTCCTGAAGCGATTGCCGGCAGATTCCGCAGGGAGAAATGGGCCTGTTGCCGGAACCTGTAGCGGGAATATAACTGATGGCCAGCGTATCTATGGGTATTCCGGGGTAAAGCGTTGAGGCCGATGCCAGCGCCACTCTTTCTGCGCATAAGCCTGCAGGAAAGGAAGCATTCTCCTGGTTTGCGCCAAGAACATATTCGCCATTTTTCATTCTTGCTGCCGCTCCCACCTTAAAAAAAGAATAGGGCGCATAAGCGATACCGGTAGCTTCGATTGCCTTATTCAGCAGGAGTTGGTCTTCAACAGTTAATTCCTTTATAGAATCATACACTTCAAAATCGAACTGTAAGCGTTCTTTTTTCATGATCCTTCTTTCAAAACTGCAGATATTATTTGATGCTCTTGAATAACCTGTTCCACCGGATGCCTTTGTCATAACTCATCCAGATCAGCCAGGCCTCGCCTACCACATGATCTTCGGGCACAAAACCCCAGTAACGGCTATCCTGCGACCTGTGACGGTTATCGCCCATCATCCAGTAATAATTCATTTTAAAAGTATAGCTGGAGGCCTCTTTGCCATTGATGAATATTTTGCCGTCGCGCTCTTCCCAGGTATTTTGTTCATAAACAGATATTGCCCTTTTGTACAAAATAATATTTTCTGGCGTCAGTGAAATGGAAGCGCCTTTCTTCGGAATCCATAGCGGCCCGAAATTATCTATCGACCAGTTAAACTTTTTATCGAATGGAAATACGCCGCCATAATTATTGACCACTTCGCGCCCTACAGAATCCACTCCGGGTGTTTTTCTGAGTATACTCGCTTCTTCTGCAGAAAGATTGATACGGTATATATTACTTCCGGCAAGATCAAAATCGGGAGAGCTTTCATCTGAGTTCAGGTTTATGCCCTGGTCGCGCAGATCATCTTCATTTAATGTTTTATTGTGCGTACGCACATAATAATCAGTAGCTGAATTCGGCGGAACAAATGCCGGTTCATTGTTGATGTACAGCAAACCGTCTACCAGTTTAAGTGAGTCGCCCGCAATAGCTACGCATCTTTTGATATAGTTCTCTCTTTTATCTACCGGCCGGGTAGCTATCGTAAACTGCTGCCATACATTCTCTCTTGCCTGGGCTTCGCTGGTGGCTTTCAGTTCCTGTTCGTTCGTGATCTGTGAACGGTATTGATTATATACCTGCGCTTCTTCTCTCCGGAGAATATCATAATAAGGATCCCTGGAATCTCTTTCAATAGTCAGTGTATCCCCCGCAGGGAAATTAAATACGACCACATCATTTCTTTTGACCGGTGTGGCAAACCAGCGCGTGTAGGGAATAGACAACGCTTCTGTATAAGACTTTACATTCAGAACAGGAACGGTATGGTGTACAAAAGGCACCGCCAGCGGGGTATTGGGAATTCTTGGCCCGTAGCTTAATTTGCTCACAAAAAGAAAATCATTGACCAGCAGCGTTTTTTCCATCGAGCCGGTAGGAATAGTATAGGCTTCAAAAACAAAGGTGCGGATAAGCGTGGCGGCCACAATGGCGAAAACTGCTGCGTCTATCCATTCCCGTGTGGCAGACTTTTTATGCTTTATAACCGCTGCGGGGCCGAGGTATTTTTCTTTTTTATCTGACCCTAAATAGAGAAAATAGATCAGCGGAACGAATACTGTCAACGCATGCTGGTAGAGCCTGAACTTGCCGAACAATTTCGCAAACTCGATAAATATCCAGAGGGTGATGAACCAGCCGGCAATAGGAATAAACTGCCAGAAGAACCAATGTTTGCGTATACCGGCTATCTTCAATATTTCCCAGGTATTCAGAAAAGGAACCAATCCCTTCCAGCCTGGAAGTCCGGCTTTCTGAAACATCTTATAAAGACCGGGAGCGGGAAGAAGAACAAGCAGTAAAGAAACCAGTATCAGAACAAAAATATCGTGAGCGCTCATTCGTGGGTTTTTATAATTCGGGTAAAAATACCATAATAATTTTCAATAGAAAGGCTAAATGTGAAGGATGGCGGCAAGGGCTGCGCTCACTTCGCGCGGCCTGTTCATAACCATAAAATGACCGCCTCCTTTTATTACATGAGTGGCCCTGATATTCTTTAAAGGGAAAATATGGTCTGCGCTGCCATGAATATGAAACAGGCGCTCCGGT
>JBDTVL010000179.1:0-5835 GCA_040007215.1 Flavitalea sp. | reverse complement strand
CCGGCATTTCAATATCCAGCAATAGCAGGTCTACAGGTTGTTGTTGTAAGAAATTATAAGCTTCCATAGCGCTGGCGCATTCGCCGGCTATAACAATATCATCGATTTTACCTGCCAGTTGTTTCATGGTCATCCTGGCAATTTTATTATCGTCGACTATCAGCGTATTCATGTATAAAACCTAACAGTGGGTAATAATTTCAAAAAAACATTAATGTTTCATCAGAGATATCTTTTACGTAAAAGTTTCATCATGTAAACATTAATAGCCCATTGGTCGGCTACGGCCTGCCTTGTGTAAGGAAGCGTAGGCATATAATCGGGAGGGCCGAATTCTGTAAGGAAGGTGATCCTTCCTCCTTTATCTTTTTTACGCTGAATGATTTTGTCCCACCAGGCGAAATGCGCCTTAACAGCTTGTTCCCATTCCGGGGCACGGGGGTCATTAACCTGCGCTCCCTGGGCATGTCCGATACGCGCATGAATATGTTCCGTTCTTTCCAGCGCTATCGCTACATTTTCAGGCTGATCTTCCAGTAATGTTTCATGAACATTACACCAATGAGAAATATCTAAAGTGATCTTCAGCGCCGGGTTTTTTTCGAGGAATGGTTTGGCTACCGGGGCGGCGAACAGTATTCGGGAACGATGCGTTTCATGGCAGATAAGAATACCTGTTTTTTCTGAAAGCTGCTGCGTAAAATCAATAAAGGCCTGGTTCTGGTTAAAGGTGAAAAAATCTCTTCCCGAATGGCAATTGATGTAAATGGGGCGCTGCCAGGAATTGTTAGCGGAAGCGGTGATCATCTTTTTAAATTCGTCCAGGTGACGAACCGGGTCGGCATCATTTCCTGCGCATAGCAACCCTACTTCAAGCTGATGTTTCTTCAGCGCGGCGAATAGTTCTTCCTGGTGTTTCTTTTCCAATGGCCACCACATCTCTATGCCATCATATCCTTCTTTTTTAGCGGCCTGGCAAAATTCATCAATGGTTCCGGAAAAACCCCAGTTTGTAGCAAGTACGACCAGTTCAAATTTATTACTCATAGATGTCATATTTAAAGGGGATGAAAAACTCTCCAGCGACATTAATAAAATGCCAGCAGAAGCGCTACCTGAAAGGCTAAGAAAATCTCTTCTGTTGTACATTATAGGAATAATCCGGTTTTACATTTTACGCTTAAAGTCCTAAAAGCCTTCAAATGTATAATAAAGAATGAAATATTTGCAAGTATTCCTATGTAATAACCCATTGGCTTAATAGAATATAAATTTTGATTCCGTACATTAGCAAAATACAATACTTTAAAAACAAATTTACTTATGAGCGTTAATAAAAAGGAAATAATTCACCCCGAAAACCAGGAAAAATTCTCTACAGGGGCCTATTCTTCAGGGCTGGCGATAGATGGCTGGTTATATGTTAGCGGGCAGGGTCCGGTGGATTATAAAACTTCCACTTTCAGCCTGGGTACCCTGGAGCATGAAACGCATCTGGTGATGCATAATATTAAAAGTATTCTTGAAGCAGGCGGAAGTTCGCTTAATGATGTGGTTAAATGCACCGTTCACCTGGCAGATATCAATGACTTTGATGAATATAATAAAATATATGCCTCTTATTTTCCAGGAATAAAACCTGCCAGGACCACCGTTCAGTCGGTATTGGCTAAAGGAATGAAAGTAGAGATAGACGCTATTGCCAGGATACCTCAAAACAGTTGATCGGTCGGCAAGACATTCCTGCAATCATTTTATTGAAAAGAAAAACGTTTACGCTACATGTTTATAATTGACGCTCATCTGGATCTGTCCATGAATGCGCTTGAATGGAATCGCGATCTGCGCGAGCCGGTTAGGCATATTCGTGAACGTGAAACCGGAATGTCTGACAAACCCGACCGGGGTAAGAATACTGTATCCTTACCCGAACTGAGAAAGGGAAAAATTGGCCTGGTAGTGGCTACCCAGATTGCCCGCTATGTGGAAATAGGGTCTACGCTGCCAGGGTGGCATTCTCCTCACCAGGCCTGGGCTCAAACCCAGGGTCAGCTTGCCTGGTACAAAGCAATGGTAGACGCCGGTGAAATGACCCAAATCACTGGCCTCAGCGAACTTGAAGATCATATTCTTTTATGGATGGGCAATTCCCAACCCGACGATAAAAAACCTGTTGGTTTTATACTAAGCCTTGAAGGCGCCGATTCGCTGGTAAACCTAAGCTACCTTGAAAAGGCGTATGCTTATGGTCTCCGCGCCTGCGGCCCCGCACATTATGGGCCGGGAAGGTATTCGCCAGGAACCGGAATGACAGGCCCTCTTACTACAAAAGGTATTGAACTCTTGCAGGAAATGGATAAGCTCAACATGATCCTGGATATAACCCATTTAACCGACGAAGCTTTCGATCAGGCGATGACGTTATATAAAGGAACTGTTTGGGCAAGCCATCATAATTGCCGTTCAATAGCTCCTCATCAACGGCAACTGAATGACGATCAGATCAGGCGGCTGATAGAAAGGGGAGCTGTTATTGGCGGCGTACTGGATACCTGGATGATGGCGCCTGGATATATACGCGGACAATCAGATCCGATCACTATGAAAATTAATCTTGAAAAATTAATAGATCACTACGATCATATCTGCCAGTTAGCGGGAAACAGTAATCATATCGCTATTGGCAGCGATCTTGATGGAATGTTTGGAAGAGAGCAGTCGCCATATGATCTCGACACTATCGCCGATCTTCAGCTTCTTCAGGGCCTGCTGAATAAACGAGGATATGCTCCGCGTGATAATGAGAATATTTTTCATGGCAACTGGCTCAGGCTATTGCGAAAGGCATGGAGTTAGTCCTTTAATGATCAAGCTGCGTTGGCGCGTTCTTTGACATTTACATGCCAGCGCTGTAGTTTGTTGACCAGTTCCTCTATTTTTATCGGCTTGCTTAAATAATCATCCATACCCGCTTTCAGGCACTCTTCTTCATCGCCTTCCATAGTATTTGCAGTCAGTGCAATGATCACGGCCAGGTGAACACCTTTCAAACGAATAGCCCTTGTAGCTTCCAATCCATCCATTTCAGGCATTTGCATATCCATCAGAATAATATCAAAATGTTGCGCCTCCGAAGCTTCAACGGCTTTATGTCCATCGTCGACTATTTCCGGGCTATAACCCAGTTTACCCAGTATATGAAGAATCACCTGCTGGTTGATCACATTATCTTCGGCCACTAAAATTTTCAATGGATATTTCTGCGCAAAATTTACAGGCAGCTTTTCCTGTAAGGTAGCCTGTTCGGAAATTTTCGGCTGATGTTGCAGCGCATTAAGAATATGTTTGCTTAATATATGCTGCCTTAGAGGCTTGGTAAGAATAGAGCTAAAGAACTGAAGATTCTCTTTCTCGTATTCATCTCCGATAGAGCTTAACAGGATCACCGGTATGTTCGGATACTTTTGTTTAATGGCGCTGGTCAATTGCATTCCGTCCATACCTGGCATCTGCATATCAGTTAGTATCAGATCAAACCCTTCATCGGACGACAAAATGCTGAGCGCCTGCTGGCCTGATGCAGCCAGAACTGGCGTTAACCCCCAGTTTTCAAACTGTGCTTTTAATATAGAGCAATTGGTGAAATTATCATCCACCACCAATACTTTTTTACCCTTTTGCTCAGTCATATTGTAAGAAGTATATACCGGAAGCTCCTTTGTTCCATTCTTCGTTTGTATGGTGAATGAAAAGGTAGATCCTCTCCCCGACTGACTTTCCACCCAAATTTTTCCGCCCATCAGCTTCACCAATTTTTCTGAAATAGCCAGGCCCAGGCCTGTGCCTCCGTATTTTCTGGTAGTGGAAGAATCCACCTGCGAAAAAGCTTTGAACAGTCGTTCTATTTTATCAGAAGGAATGCCAATGCCTGAATCGCGCACTTGAAATTCTATTTTAAGGGGCTCGCCTTCTTCGGTTTTAACCAGGTGAACTCCAATAAATACTTCTCCTTTCTGGGTGAACTTCATCGCATTGCTGACCAGGTTAGTCACTACCTGGCGCAGCCGAAGGTGATCGCCTACTATTTGTAAAGGAACATCTTCGTCTATCTTATAGATGAGCTCAATATCCATCTGCGATGATTTAGTTCCGAAAATATCCAGTATATCTTCAATGCACATACGCAAATCAAAATCTTCCGATTCCAGCTCCATATTTCCGGATTCTATTTTGGAGAAGTCGAGTATATCATTAATCACGTTCAGCAGGCTTTCTCCGCAGGTAGCGATAGTTTCGGTATACATTCTTTGCTGTTCGGTCAGGGGCGTTTCCGATAGCAGCGAAGACATGCCGATCACTCCATTCATAGGCGTCCTGATCTCATGGCTCATGGTAGCCAGGAATATGCTCTTGGCCTGGTTAGCCTGTTCAGCCTCTTTTCGCAGGCATTCCGCTTCAAGTCTTGCCTGGTCGAGTTCTATATTGAATTTTCTTAGTTCGCAATTCGTTCTTTCGAGTTCTTCTTCATTGCGTTTTCTTTCCCTGAGGATCACGGACTCCCGCTGCAGCTTGTTCACCCGGATGGTTTGTGCAATCTGCTTCACGCTGTTTTTTTTCAATTGAAAGGCCCACAAACCACAGATAAAAAATATAAATGCTGTCAGAAGGATATGAATAATAAATGTTTGCAGCGTAAACACATCCAACTGCGTGAAGTATGCCTGCTCAAAACCGGCGTTCTGAAGATATCCAAATACAGCATGATGAATGACAACTACCGTCATTAAAGATATCTGTAGCTTCCAGTTCTGATAAGTGATAAGAAGAGCTGATCCTATAAAAGCAAAAAAATGCATTTCAAAAAGACCATGCATCTGATAAATGTATTGGGCCATAAAAATGCCTAATACAGCGCCAAGAACATACTGGTATAAGTCGGAATCAGGCAATGCCCATTTTACAGAATAGTAAGCAATAAGAGATAAACTTCCCACTCCAATGGCAATAGCCCAGGTATCATAGAAAAAAGCTAAAACCAGCCCGGCAAAAAAATAGCCTATCAGAAAATAATGGATCACCTTGTCTGATTGCTTTTTGACGACCATTATTAAAGCAGCCGTTTGTTTTTTCTGCTCATGGAGGCATTCTGTAGTGGTTAAACTAGTTCTCATTTAGTACAATTTGGCAGGGTACATCCGTAAGCTTTGAGGGCCATAGGGCTAAACATTATATTCCTTTCATTAGTGAGTATTCCGTTAAGCGCTATTTCAGCATAATTACTTTTTTTATCGGTGCAATAACGCGCCCTGTTATAATTTCCACGATAATATAGTTGCTGATCGGGGCTAAAAATGGCCGCCTGAGGAGTAGAATACACACCACAGGCTGCTGCGATAGCCGAATCGAAAAGAACAGGCAGCTTTAAGCCGAATCTGTCCTGGATATCTTTCTCGTTGTATGTCTTGTTCGTTAGCGCTACAATAGCAAAATCCACCTGCTTATCATAAGTTTT
Organism: Flavitalea sp.; assembly: GCA_040007215.1. GTDB lineage: Bacteria > Bacteroidota > Bacteroidia > Chitinophagales > Chitinophagaceae > Flavitalea. The sequence goes on along the minus strand of JBDTVL010000179.1, from coordinate 323 downwards.
AACCAGTGATTGGAAATAGGCCATATTGAACTTTGAACAGGGACAATCTGGATTGAAAAAATGAAGAAAAAGAGGTTTTTTATTATCCGGGCTGCGCTTTGCGGAGATTTGGAAGCTTGCTGGAAGATCGATTCTTTCACCCAGGTTTACCGCCTGGTAATGCTGGGGTACCGGCGTGGGGAGGGAATAAATCAAATCCATACGCCAGAACAAGGCAATTATGCCGATAGATAAAACAATAAGCCATGCGCTCACTAGACAGCGGTTCATACGTTTTCCATTATGCTAGAAAACGGATCAAAAAGGCTAAAATTCTCCAAAGC
>JBDTVL010000178.1:0-5858 GCA_040007215.1 Flavitalea sp. | reverse complement strand
TGGGCTATGAAAGAAAGTCAACAATATTTCGAAGATCTCTTAAAACGCTACCTGTCTGATGATATTTCAGAAAAGGAAGTGGGCGAATTATTTGATTTTATAGCCAGCCAGCCAGAACAAGCCGATGTTCTATTAAGCCTGGACAACCGAAAGGCTTTTGAGGAAAAAATACTGAAAAACCCTAGCCTGCCGATGGAAACCAGTACCCGAATGTTAAACCGGCTCTTCCAGGAAATAGGAATAGTTGATAAAACAGCCGGTTCATTGCATACAATGTCTACGGGTAGTCGCGTACAGTTTATTGGTCGTAGCCGGAGGGTGGCCATTGTCGCTGCGTCCATTTTTCTATTAGCAGGGCTAGGCTGCTATTTTCTTTTTTTAAATACCTCAAAAAAAACAACTCCATTAACTAATACGATAAACACGGATGTAGAAGCGCCGAAAAACAACCAGGCAACGATCACTCTTTCGAATGGTCAAAAAGTTTATCTCAATAACTTTGGCAGCGGCACTATGGCGGTGCAGGATAATATAAAATTGGTGAAACTGGCCAATGGAGAAATCGCCTACCAGGCAACTTCAGGAGAAATCAGCAATGAAATTAAATACAATATTCTCGAAAATCCAAGGGGAAGTAGGACTATTGATATGATTCTTGCAGATGGCAGCCGGGTTTGGTTGAATGCAGGGTCATCCATTACCTATCCTGTAGCGTTTATTGGCCATGAAAGAAGAGTAACTATTACAGGCGAAGCTTATTTTGAAGTAGCTCATGATGCAACAAAGCCCTTTTATGTCGGTAAAGGCGATGTGAAGGTGCAGGTAATGGGAACACATTTTAATGTGAATGCGTACGATAATGAATCGGATATCCAGGTAACGCTTCTGGAAGGTTCTGTAAAAGTATTTCTGGGAAGTAAAAGCGGCGTATTGAAGCCGGGCGAACAGGCGCAGTTGTCCAATGAATTCAAGGTAGTTAGCGGCGTTAATACTGAAGAGGTGATGGCCTGGAAAAACGGTACATTTCGCTTTAATCGAACCTCTCTTGAGGCAGTGATGAGGCAGGTAGAAAGATGGTATGCCGTGGAAGTGATCTATGAACAAGGTATGCCAGCCATTCAATTGGGTGGAGAGATTAAGCGCGATCTGACTTTGTCGCAGTTACTGGACGGTCTTGGAGAGATGGGCGTTAAATTCGAAATTCAAGGAAAAAAATTATATGTAAAACAATAATAACGCTTTGATATAAAAGCTGTCCGCAAATAAAAGCCAGGAAGTTGAGAGTTCCTGGCTGGCGTCTGGACAACTTCAAGTAGAGTTTCGCAACTGCTTATTCAATCACCCAAACAAACCAAAGGTATGTATTCCAAAACTATGTTAGTCATGAAACTAACAATGCTTCTTCTCACTGTATTTTTTGTCAACGTCTCGGCAAACGTCATTTCGCAGACCACTATTACCTATTCGGGTAAAAATGTTCCGCTGATCAAAGTGTTTTCTGCCATTAAGCAGCAAACAGGATTTTCAGTGGTTTATAGTGTGGCGGTCCTCGACCAGGCATTGGCAGTCAGCGTCGATGCTGTCAATAAATCCCTGGAAGAATTCCTGGAAGTAGCGCTTCGGGATCAGTCACTAAAATGGACTATTAAGAACACAACCATTTTTGTTTCACGAAAACCTATTGGTAGTCAGCCACAGGAATCGCAGCAAAAAAACATATTACCCGCGCGCGAAATACGGGGGCGGATCACTAACGAAAATGGGGAAGGATTAGCTGGAGTGTCTGTAATGATAAAGGGCACCCGAAATGGCACGGTTTCGGACATGGATGGACAATTTATGTTGACTATTCAACAAGAGAAAGTAAGGCTTATATTTTCTTCTACCGGATATGAAACGCAGGAACTGGATGTAAACGGAACAAGCGATATCCGGATCATCCTCAAACTCAGCAACAGCCAGATGTCTGATGTGGTAGTAACTGCATTAGGTATCAAAAGAGCATCTAAAGATTTAGGCTATGCCGTTCAGATACTGGATGGAGAGAAGGTCTCCGTAGCTAAGGAACTTAATGTGGCCAACTCCCTGCAGGGGCAGGTTGCTGGTGTTTTTGTAAATCAATCATCTGCAGGTCCGAGTGGATCTACTTACATTAATATAAGAGGAGCAAGCTCGATAGCGGGAAATAATTTACCGCTATTCGTAATTGACGGCGTTCCAATTGACAATCAACAATTAGGAATGGGCACTTATTCCGGCGCTGAAAATATCGGTCGGGTAGGCGGACCAACTGCATATGGCGCAATGAGAGATTACGGTGATGGAATAGGAAATGTTAACCCTGAAGATATTGAAAGCCTCTCCGTATTGAAAGGCGCTTCTGCGTCTGCCTTGTACGGAGCAAGAGGGGCTCATGGAGTTGTTCTTATAACCACAAAAAAAGGAAAAGCAGGAAAATCGAAAGTGGAATTTAATTCGAACGCTACTTTTGAAAAGATTAATATAATACCAAAGGTTCAAAATAAATATGGAGGCGGCTATGGCGACAGTGACGGCAATCTGAGTCCCTATGTTCTGAATGGCCAGCCGGTACTTGAAAATGGGGTTCCCGTGTCAGTTTATGGAAACACTATGGACAACTGGGGTAGCGCTTATGATGGCAGACCTATAGTTTTCCAGAACATACCAGGCATGTCTCCTATACCTTATACTGCTTTATCTTCAAGCCCATGGAAAGAATTTTTCAGGACAGGATCAACGTTTACTAATACCGTTTCAGTATCGGGGGGCACCGAGAAGGCTACTTATAGAATATCCCTGAGCGATCTGGAGAATAATGGAATTACTCCGAATAATTCATTGAACAGGCAATCCGTTGATCTGGCGGGCAGTTTTCATGCTACCAGCAAATTAACCATTGAAACTAAAATTAATTATATAAGACAACATGTTAAAAACCCGCCTGAAACCGGGGGCGCAAGCAGCAATGTTACCGCATCCTTGGCAAGGACAGCTTCATTCGTTCCTCTTAGCCTGGAAAAAGACTACCTGACACCTGATGGAAAACAAAACAATTTCATAAATTTTGGGGTCAATAATCCTTATTGGCTCATGAATAAAGTCACCGCCACTGGTGGAAGAGACCGGATCATCGGCTATTTATTAGCCAAGTATCAGTTCAATAACTGGTTAAATATGCAGGTAAGATCAGGAACAGATTTTTACAATGATTCAAGGCTTCAAAAAACAGCGAAATACACGGTCGGTTACTCCTCGGGGCGAGGACAGGTTGATGAAATGAAATTCAGCGTACAAGAAGATAACAGCGATGTATTAATTAACGCCGCCGGTGATTTATCAAAGAATTTTAAAGGATCATTTACCGCTGGAGCCAATCACCGCGTAAATAAAACAGATATCCTTGCAGTTATCGGATCTCAATTAATAATTCCCGACTTATACACTACCAACAATGCAACGCGTGTAACTTCATATCAGTATCCGACTGAAAAAGTAATAAATTCCGCTTATTACTCAGCGCAAATAGGTTACAAAGATTTTCTTTTTCTTGATGTAACCGGAAGAAATGACTGGTCTTCTACATTAGGATTAAAAAATCATTCATTTTTCTACCCATCAGTCAGCGCAAGCTTCATTTTTAGCGATATGCTGAAAATGAATTCATCATTTTTAAATTTTGGTAAAATCCGCCTTTCGTATTCCCATGCAGGCAATGATGCCGATCCCTATCTTACTCAGGGAGGATATCAGTTAACAGGCAGTAATTATGGAGGCAATTTACAAGCGAGTATCAATGGTAATGTTCCATTAGCAGATTTGAAAAATGAATTGAGCAAATCCTACGAACTGGGAACGGAATTAAGATTATTCAACGACAGATTTAGTTTAGATTTTACTTATTATAATGCCAGAACATTAAATCAAATCACTCCTATTCAAGTATCGGCAGCTACCGGGTATTACACCAGATTAATCAATGCCGGACAAATAAATAACACAGGCATAGAAATTTTTTCCAATGTAACTCCTCTGAAATATAAAGACTTCAAATGGGATGTAACCTTCAATTTTTCGAGGAATAAATCTAAAGTAGTTTCTCTCGCTCCCGGCCTTGACACCTATTTATTGTTAGAAACATATAATGGCGCTACTATACAGGCTGTGCCTGGTGAGGCCTTTGGAAATATTATGGGAATTCCTTTCGCAAGAGTTTCTGACAAATCTGACGCCAACTTTGGCAGGATATTACTAAACGATCAGGGCGTATGGCAATCGTCAGAAAACCAAGAGGTCTTAGGTAATATTCAGCCGGATTGGCTTGGTGGCATTACCAATACTTTTACTTATAAAAATTTCACGTTAGGCGCCCTGATAGATATAAGACAGGGAGGTCAGATTTTTTCCATGACAAAATACATGCAGATGGCGAGTGGCACGGGCGTCTTCACTCAGAACAGAACAAATCTGATTGCAGATGGCGTAATTCTTCAATCTGATGGCAGCTATAAGAAAAGCGATTTCGTATTACTCGCGCAGGATTATTACGCAGCTCAGGGACCCTGGTCAAATATCGCGCAACCTATGGTAATTAATGCTTCATTTATAGCTTTAAGACAGGCGACTCTCGGGTATAATATCGGTCGCACTTCTTTATTAAAGAAGACGCCTTTTAAAACAGGCAAGTTTTCTGTTGTAGCAAGGAATCTTTTTTATTTAAAGATAGACCCCCAATTCAAACAAATGGGGCTTAGTCCTGAAACCGCATTTAATACAACTTTCGGGGCCCAGGGCCAGGAAACCGCGGGTCTGCCAACAACCAGGAGTATAGGATTTAATTTATCCTTTTCTTTCTAAGTAAATAAAAAAAATAAAATGAAAAATTATATAAAGTTTTTTAAACTGAGCGTATTCGTTCTGACAATAATGCTATTGGGTAATTCCTGTACTAAAAGATTTGAACAAATAAATACCCCGCCATTTTTACTTACAGCTGATGTTGTACCACCCTCCATGCTTTTCACCAATGTGTTGAAAAACTCCATTTTTTCTATGTGGAACGGCGATATATTCTGGGAATATTCAAACTATTATTTTGATGGCGCTTCCGGAACTATCTTCCAGACACGAGACTGGAGTAGCCCGTGGGATGACTATACAGCTAATTTGATAAATGCTGCCGCAGTAGTAAGACTTACAGCAAAAGACACTGCCCTCGTCAATGAAAATGCTATGGCCAGGATATGGAAAGTATGGCTTTACCAGAGAATGACAGACGCCTATGGCGATATTCCTTATTTTGAAGCTACCCTCTCCCCTGACAGCGTTAACAATCAACCTAAATATGATACGCAGCGGGACATCTATGTTGACATGATGAATGAATTGAAAAATGCCGTGTCTGCATTGGATTCCAATTCTGTAGCTGGCTTTGGAACCGCCGATATCTTATATAACGGAGACATCAAGAAGTGGGCCCGTTTTGGAAACTCATTACGCCTTCGGTTAGCCATTCGGGTAAGCATTGCCGATCCGGAACTGGCGAAACAAAATATTGCAGACGCATTGTCTAAACCGTTAATTGACGATAATTCCTTCAATGCAAAATTAAGCACGCTTGCAGGAGATGTAAATACCAGAAACCAAAACCACTTCTACCTCGACACTATAAATGCCAGCGTGGTAACGCTTAGACCTATTGGATTTACAGTTACGCAGGAACTGTTGAAAAGAAGCGACCCAAGGTTACCCGTATATTGTACTCCTTCCAGCACAGGAACTTATAGAGGTACTCCGATGACTAATAGCGGCGTTGATACGGCTAACAGGTATACTTACGA
>JBDTVL010000177.1:0-5876 GCA_040007215.1 Flavitalea sp. | reverse complement strand
ACTTCATCGCCAGGTCTTCCATTTCTGTTTTAATGGTATAGAGCCCCATCCTGTGCGAGAGGGGGGCATATACATAAACGGTTTCGGAAGATATTTTAAGCTGCTTTTCGCGCTTCATACTGTCGAGCGTGCGCATATTATGGAGCCGGTCGGAAAGTTTGATGAGTATAACCCGGGGATCATCGGTGAGGGTCAGTAATATCTTTTTGAAATTTTCGGCCTGCTGCGAGGCGCCCACATCAATAACGTTGGAAATTTTAGTGAGCCCGTCAACGATCCTGGCTATTTCAGGACCGAAAGCTTTTTCGATGTCTTCGAGGGTGATATCGGTATCTTCTACGGTATCGTGCAGCAGGCAGCAGATAGTGGAGCGAACGCCGAGACCTATTTCTTCCACGCAGATCCTGGCTACGGCCAGGGGATGAAGAATGTAGGGTTCGCCGCTTTTACGGCGCATGGTTTTATGGGCATCGGCAGCCATTTCGAAAGCGAGCCGGACAAGTTCTTTATCGCCGGGTTTCAGTTTGGGTTTAAGCGATCGAAGTAAAGCGCGATACTCCCTGATAATGAGCTTTCTTTCCTGTTCCTGATTGAGGTTGTATTTCGGGGTCGCCGCAACAATATCCATACGGTACAAATTTACATCAATTGAATGGTTTTATGAATTGATGTAAAACGCCTACTTTTGCGATCCGGTTCAAAAAACAGCTCTTCACTGCTGCTGAATGAAAAGGGGTGTATCTGCGGGTGTGGCGAAATTGGTAGACGTACCAGACTTAGGATCTGGCGCCGCGAGGCATGGGGGTTCGAGTCCCTCCACCCGCACTTATTTAGTGGGACTTTTCGTCCCACTTTTTTTATGTTTTTACCTCACCACTATTTTCATGACCGTCATCCCCATATCTTTCCATTGTTATCCTATTATTAATAACAATAAATAATTATTTCATAATTGCCAGTGAGAAAGGCGCATGATGAAAAATTTATACATTAATAGCAAGATTTTTATTCGGGAAAAATACTTAAATTGAATCTTCACGAGTATTTAATAAATCAGCATATTAAATTATCTAAATGTATAATTTACAACATTGAAAGATTTTTTAATATATAAGGATGAGCTACTAGTTGAATTATTGGCAAATAAGGATAGTAAAGAAGCCTTCGAAGAATTATATAACCGCTACTGGAAAAAATTGTTAGTGCATGCCCGGTTTAAAATTGGCTCTGAACTTGAAGCCGAGGAAATTGTTCAGCATGTTTTCATGAACATCTGGAAAACAAGAAAAAACCTGCGCATTAAAAACACTTTTTACACCTATATTTTCTCTTGTGTCAGATATGAAATTCTGGCTTCGATGGTCCGGCAGAAAAAACAATCCGACATCAGTAATTTTTCTTTTAGTTCGGCAATAGACAATAATACTTCTGAGTGGTTAGATTATGAATCAACGCGAATGCTGTTCGAAGCGAGTATAAGTAAATTGCCTGAAAAATGTCAACTGGTTTTTCGGTTAAGCCGGGAAAATGGATTTTCGGAGAAGGAGATTGCAGGTAAATTAGGGATTTCTTCCAAAACAGTGCAGGCGCATATGACTAAGGCGTTAAAAGTTTTAAAAACTACGCTCAGGCAGTTTATTTTATCTTTTTTTTAGGGGATCGCCGGTAATTTTTCTTCACTGCATCCCTTACCATTCTTTTTTATTCCAGCGGCTTCAATACCACGCTTTTCACAAACAGTTCAGCGCCTTCCGACTGAATCTGAATTTTGCCTTTTTGTGGTTTTACCCGCATTGCCTGGTTTACAAGAATACCATTTAAATAAACAGCAATGCTATCGCCCGCGGCCCTGCAAACAAGTTTATTCCATTCGCCAACAGGATATTCTGCATCGCGACTTCCCCGGAAGTTAAGTTCGTCCTTCCAGTTCGGATCTCTGCCATACCAGTTAATACGGCCGCCTGTAATGGTAACGGGCCTTCCATTCGGATCATAAATATAACTGCCCCCGTTTTTCTTATCGCTTACCCTGGATATAACAGAAAAATCATCGCTTCCATCTCCCACCACTAAAATATCCCCCGACCCTCCTTCGATAAGCTGGCATTCTATAGAGTGCATCCATGTTCCGGAATAACCGCCATCCACACCCTGTGAATGCAACAGGATTCCCCCGTCTCTTGCTTTATCTTTCCTGGGTTCATGTGTTTTGGCTCCCCACTTATATTCCACCGACAACTGGTAGTTACCATATTGCTTATCGGTAGTGATACAGCCAAATTCTTCCCCGGAAATATGGATCATTCCTTCCTGCACGGTAAATACATTCCGGGGATCATTATTTACTCCCCTGTCCTTGATAAAAGCATACCAGCCATTAAGATCCTTTCCATTAAACAATTCCAGGGTTCCCTGGGAAAAAGCAGGTATGTTCAACAACGATGAAAAGAACAATATCCATAGTATAATCTCTTTTTTCATATGCTCCGATTCTTTTGTACCAACATTTAATAATGCAATTACTTCTTTTCTCTTGCTTCAATCAGCCTTTCAATTTTATAGGGCAATGCCTCCAGGAAAGTGACCAGATCAGACATCTCCTTAGCGCTTAATTGCTGGTCAAGACCGGGTGGCATCATAGACACCGTATGCGGCGTTATGCCAGTCATCTCAGAACGCAGGATTCGGACGGTCGCGCCCGGACCTGTTTTCAGCGTAATAGCATCCGGCAATTGTTGCGCAATGATCCCTGTATAGGTATTCGTTTTTGTCGTTATCCGGGAGGTTTCGTATTCTCTTGCAAAGCTCGCGCTCGGGAACAGGATCGCTTCCAGAATATCATGACGCGAACGGATCTCTCCAATATTGGTCAGATCAGGAGCAAAAGCGCCGCCATCCCTGCCCACAGAATGACAAATAAAACAGGTTCCCTTTCCAAAAAAGATCTTCCGCCCTTCTCCCACATCGCCCCTGGTAAGTTTTGCTTCATATTCCTTAAGCTTCGAGAGCCGCGCAGCATGGCGTTCGCCTAACAGGTTCATCACTGGCGCCGCCGCCTGCTGAACCGATGAAGGGAAAGCGTTTAACAGCTGTTGCAGGTCTTCTCCCGATAAATTATCCAACCGGTCATTCGATTGTTCAAGAGCTGCAACCAAGGCCATACCTGCCTTTTCGTCCTTGCTTCCCTGGAAAGCATCCACCAGGCTCGGAAGTAAAATAAGATCGGCCTTCGGTATGTATTTACCCGCTATTTCCAAAAGCTGAAGATTGTCCAGGTCGGCTTTGACCAATAACCTGGCGGCCTGCTGCCGTACCGGGGGTTCAAAATCGGCATTCAGATAGTTCAGGATGGTGAAGAATTCCGAAGAAGAAAGTTTCGGAGAGGACATTAGCCGTGCGCCAAACGCTTTGAGACGAAAATCCGCCGGCGTTTTTTCGTTAGCCGTTATTTGTTCCAATTGTTTATCCAGGGCTGGAATACTTCGCGATTCGATCAGCCGCAGCGCCGCCAAACGCAGTTCGCCGTTCGAACCGGCCAGGAGCCCTTTCAAAGGCGATATCCAGACCTGGGGCAAGGCGTGAAGCGGGCTGCGCTCAATGATATCAAATAAAAATAATTTCTTTGAAACGGTCGTGGAACCGCTGGTTAACTGGCGGCCGATAAAATCCTGCAACTGGGTATTAGCGCTAAAAGTAATCAGCAGATCGCCTACCGATTTCCTTTCGGCCTCCGATAGCTGTAAGCTGTCCATCCTTTTTTCAAGAAAGTCAACGATCACCTCTCCCCATTCCAGATGGTGCGAAGCGATCCAGATACCTGTGTTCAGCAATTTACTGTCGCTGGCCGCTAAAAACGGCGTTAAATTCTTTTTTGTTAACGGCGATCCGTCCATCTGGTCGAGCGCAATAGCGGCAGCCCGGCGAACATTTGATGCAGGATGAACTAATGCTTCGACAAGCGGTTGGGGGTGGTTAAGCGAAGTAAGGGAAGCAATAATGGCATGCTCCACAAAACGATCATCGGTATCGGCAGCGGCGTTTAATAAAGCGGCAATAGCCCTGGCGTCTCCTATTTGCCCCAACGCCGTAGCCGCCTGACGACGCACCTGCGCCTTATCTTTTTGAACGATCGACATCAGTTTTTCTACCGATGCGGTATCCCTGGCCAGGCCGGCAACACGCGCCGCAGCCGTTCTGACCAGTGGGCTCCTGTCATTGAGCGCCGATCTCGCCGCCGTGATGGCTTCCGGCAAATTAATGCGGTAAAGCGCGAATACCGCGCTGGCCCGCAGCTCTTCCTTTTCTGCCTTCAGCATTTCCCGCAGCGGAGCAATGGAGGAGGCGCCCTTCAGCGTCAGGGCCTCGATCGCTTTATCGCTTACCGCCATGCGGGGATCGCTCATATATTTTACCAGTTCACCGGCAGACAGCTTATCCATCCCCAGGTCTTTGCCCCTTGGGTCATCCACTACCGCCATCGCTTTCCTGCGGATACGGTAAATACCGCCCTTCACATCCGGTTTGGCTACCCTGGACAGCGGACATCCCTCGATAAACCAGCCCCCCGTTACCACCACCAGCAAACTGCCATCCGCATCCTGGAGCACATCGGTGGGATGGATATCGGTATTGAGCGAGGTCAGGAACGGTACTCCTTCCGTGCTATAGGTAGCGCCCGCTTCTTTGACCGTATAGCGCATGACCCGGCCCGTATTGAACTCGGCCACAAACAGGTTCCCCCCAAATTCCGGCCCAAAGGCCGTTCCCCGGTAGCGCATAATACCCGCCGGCGCCACCCGCGGCAGTTTGGTCATCACCGGCATCAGCTCCCCTGTTAACTTCAGCTTATCTTCCCTGATAACCTCCTGCGGCTTGGGATATACCCCGCCTTCCACCCAGTGCATGATCGCATCGCGCTGGCCATCCTGCGGATCGATAAAATACGTCATCGTCCCGATCGTCTCGCCCGATGGCATAAAGGCCAGCTCTATCGAATTATCGAAACCGCCTCCCGCCACCCACTCCAGTCCCGTGCCATCCGGACGGCAGCGCCAGATCCTGGATCCCTTGCCCTTCAATACCTTCCCCTCCTTACTGGTGATCTCAAATCCCCGACGCGCATCGGCCATATACATCCAGCCATCAGGACCAAAAAACGGACCGCTCAGCGTTGCCCCATTGGCATGAAGCGTCCAGCCCGTCAGCAATACTTCTCTTTTATCGGCCACCCCATCGCCATCCGTATCCGTTAACCGCTCCAGGTTCGGCGGCGCCGCGATATACAAACTCCCCTGGTAAAAAGTTCCTCCCATTGGCAGCGGCAGCTTGTCGGCAAAAATACCCGACTTCTCAAAAATGCCGTCCCCGTCCCTGTCTTCCAGCAAACGGATATCATATACCGGATGCTGCAACATGCTGTCGGTACCCATCGTATTGGGACGCGTAGACTCGAACACAAACAAACGGCCCTCTCCATCAAAGGATGCAAACATCGGGTACGCAATCGAATCCGGAGATACAACCGCCTCGATCTCAAAACCCTCCGGCACCGACAACTCCGATCTATTACTCTCCTGAACCCCACAACCTAACCACAACATCGACGCAAAACATAAAAAATAACATTTGCCGCTCATATGAATTATTAACTATTTTAATCTGAGATGAGTAAACGTACAAGCCAGATGGCTTGAATAAAGAATTAAAAAATCCGCCGGACATCGCTTACCTGGTTGCGCGGATCCCGCATTTATTTAAAAAATTAGCGGTTATCCTCTGCACCCTGTTGTCAGTTCCATGAGGACGACCCAGATGAGAGAACGGAAGCGTCACGCCAGGCGGTTGAGCTAATCCGAGCGACCAGTATATAGTTGAAG
>JBDTVL010000176.1:0-5877 GCA_040007215.1 Flavitalea sp. | reverse complement strand
ATTATGTAGTCGGGTATATCAGCATCTCTAAAGGTAAAAAAAACAATTCGCTGGCGCTGGTGGCCAGCGGCGAACATTTAAAGACCGATACTTATTCCACCATCGGTATTGTAGCGGGACTGATACTGATCTATTTCACTAAGATCTATTGGTTGGATAGCGTGTTGGCCTTGATCTTTGCAATAGTGATCATGGTCACCGGGTACAAGATCATGCGCAAGTCCATCGCCGGCATCATGGATGAAGCCGATAGCGACCTGCTTAAAAAACTTGTCAATATACTAAACCTCAACAGGCAGAATAACTGGATAGATCTTCACAACCTAAGGGTGATCAAATATGGTGGACAATTGCATATCGACTGCCACCTTACTGTTCCGTGGTATATCAATATCCGCGATGCCCATGTAGAGGTAGAGCAACTGGGCATCCTGATAAAAAGAAACTTTGGCGATGCCGTGGAGTTTTTTGTTCATTCAGACGGATGTCTTTTCACGCAATGTAATATCTGCAATAAACACAATTGCCCGGTAAGGCAAAAACCATTTGAGCAAAGAATAGAATGGACCACCGATAATTTACTGACAGACCGCAAACATAGTTTAGAGCAGGATACGCCACTTCAAGTTCATTAAATGTATATATCATGAATTCCTGGAAAAAATACCAGCAAGAAAATAAAGACCGCTTTTTAGAAGAGTTACTTAGCCTGTTAAGAATTCCTTCCATAAGCGCTAAAACCGAACATCGCGGCGATATGAAAACATGCGCAGAAGCGGTAAAGAAAAGCCTGCTGGATGCGGGAGCGGATAAATCGGAAGTATATAACACTGATGGACACCCGATAGTGTACGCAGAAAAGATCACCGATCCATCAAAACCTACTGTGCTGGTATACGGGCATTACGATGTTCAGCCCGCAGAACCGCTGGAACTATGGAACAGCGGGCCTTTCGAGCCGGTGATCAAAGACGGGAAGATCTTCGCACGCGGATCGGCCGATGACAAGGGACAGTTTTATATGCATGTCAAAGCGCTGGAAACGATGAGCAAAACAGGCGGGATGCCCACTAATATTAAATACATCATTGAAGGCGAAGAAGAGATCGGATCGCCAAACCTGGGCAAATTCATTGCCAACAATAAAGATCTGCTAAAAGCGGATGTGATCCTCATCAGTGACACTTCGATGCTGAGCATGGAGACCCCGTCCATCGATGTTGGCGTTCGCGGACTATCGTATATACAGGTGGAAGTAACTGGCCCCAACCGCGATCTGCACAGCGGTATCTATGGCGGCGCCGTAGCCAATCCTATCACCATGCTTGCCCGGATGATCGCTTCCTGCCATGATGAAAATAATCATATTACTATTCCCGGATTTTATGATGATGTAGTGGAAGCTTCCGCAGAAGAAAGAAAACTAATGGCTAAAGCTCCTTTCGATGAACAAGCATTTAAATCGGACCTGGGCATTCAATCGCTATGGGGAGAAAAAGGATATACCACCAATGAAAGAACGGGTATTCGTCCCACACTTGAACTCAATGGGATCTGGGGAGGTTATATGGGCGAAGGTTCAAAAACGGTTCTGCCTTCAAAAGCTTTTGCAAAGATATCGGCAAGGCTGGTTCCCAATCAATCTTCGGTAACTATCACCGCAAAGCTGCTCGAATATTTTAAAAAGATCGCTCCTGCCGGCGTTGACATCAAAGCTTTTGAATTTCATGGCGGCGAACCCTATATGACGCCGATAGACTCGCCAGCTTACCTGGCTGCTGCAAAAGCCGTTAAAGAAACATTTGGCAAGGAAGCTATACCGGTAAGAGGCGGAGGCAGCATTCCCATCTGTTCTATCATGGAGAAAGAACTGGGCATCAAGATCGTGTTCATGGGTTTTGGACTGGACAGCGATAACCTGCATTCGCCCAATGAGAAATTTGATCTTGAGAATTTTTACAAGGGTATTGAAACCATTCCTTATTTCCACCAGTTTTTCGCGGAAGGTTTCAAGAAAAAAGGATGAGGCAGGCTATGCAACAAATAAAAGAAAAAGAAAAACTCAGGGTAGACAAATACCTCTGGGCAATACGTTTATTCAAAACACGAAGCCTGGCCACCACTGCCTGCGAACAAGGAAGAGTAAAACAACTTGGCATTAGCATAAAAGCCTCGAAACATATAAATACCGGCGATGAGCTGGAAGTAAGAACAGAGGGCCGGAGATGGGTGATAAAAGTAACCACCCTTCTTGACAAACGCATGCAGCATGCCGAAGCGATCAAACACTATATCGATATCACGCCTGCAGAAGAATTAGAAAGACTGCAGTACGAAGCTGCCGCTTTTTTTACAGGAAAAAGAAACAGCAAGATCGGACGACCTACTAAAAAACAACGCAGGGACCTGGAGGATTTTAAGGAAGGCGATTAGCGACGCTTACCAGGGAAATAATGCAGTTTTACCGAAAACGGTTTCGCAAATAAAGTTGGCGCTATACTCGTTTAAGGTAAAAAAAATGCACATATTTACAAGCATTTGAAAATGAATTTACGGTTTACTTAATGTAAAACAGTCATATATGGTTCACACTGATAAAAACCTTACTCCTTTATTGTCGCTGGACGAATGGGAAGAAGATGTAATGAATCGTTATCCCGATCCCGAACAAATTGCGATAGACAAAAGCAAGGAAGAATTCCGAAATTATGAAGAACCCGCACGGGAATCGGTAAAGGAATTTTACCGGTTGAACCATACTTATCAGACGTATGAATTTGTGATGGATAAAAAAGCCAACTTTTTACAGTTCAATAAAAAGGAAATGCCGCTGTGGAATGCGTTTGATTTTTTAAATCAGTTAGTAGATGATTCTGATCCGGATACTGACCTTGACCAGTTTCAGCACCTGCTGCAGACATCTGAAGCGATCCGCAGAGACGGGCATCCCGAGTGGATGGTACTGGTAGGATTGTTTCATGATATGGGGAAAGTGCTTTGCCTTTTCGATGAGCCGCAATGGGCCGTGGTTGGCGATACCTTTCCTGTAGGTTGCGCCTATTCGGATAAAGTGGTGTATTCGGAATATTTTAAAGATAATCCTGATTTCAATAATACCATCTACCAAACAAAATACGGCGTTTACGAGCCCAATTGCGGTTTAAAAAATATTCATCTATCATGGGGTCATGATGAATATGTATACCATATGATGAAAGATTATCTTCCCGAGCCGGCTTTGTATATGCTCCGTTATCATTCTTTTTATGCGCAGCATAAAGAAAATGCTTACGAACATTTAATGGATGATCACGATCATAAAATGTTTGAATGGGTAAAGCTTTTCAATCCGTATGATCTTTATTCAAAAAATCCAACGCCTCCCAACTGGAAAGAGCTGAAACCCTATTACCAGGACCTGGTAGCCCGGTATTTACCTGTTTCGCTGAAATTCTAACACCGGGAACCAATCTATTCTATACCTACCTTTTTACATGCATCTCAGATTCTGTATCGCGTTCAAACGAGGAGGTTTTATTTTTGCAGACAGCTAATATAAAGAAGGGTCATTTACCGGATGAAGTAGAATCTCTAACTACCAGCGCCGAAGGCATTACCATGCTTTCTTCCTGATAATTAAATACTTTTTCGCCCAGTATCCTGAATAAACCAGATGCAGCGGCATTTCCCATATCAAATGCAGGCTGAGTAACAGTTGTCAGAGAAGGATTTAAAATAGCGGCGGCCGCGAGGTTTGAGAAACCGATCACTTTTACTTTATCCGGAATGGAAATCTTAAACTCCTTACATACTACATAAAAAGTGGTGGCCAGTTTTTCAACAGAAGCGATAACGCCATCAGGATGCTTTTTCTGTTTCATCAGGTTTTTAATCGCCTCGTAATTAAATGCTTCATCATTATTGCAAAACACAATGTCTTTCTCGTTGAATTCCATCTGGTGATCTTTTAATGCCTGCCGGTGACCCTCCAGGCGATGCTGACTGATTGCGAGCTTATCCGAAATAGTAAAAAAAGAAATGTTCTTACAACCGCATTCGATCAGGTGCTGAGTAGCCTCAAAACCGCTCTGGAAATCATTGGTGGTGATCTTTACCGTGTCTATACCTTCGCATACCCTGTCAAAAAAAACAACTGGTATGCCTTTTTGCTGTAATTCCTGAATATGATCTGTGTGCGTTGTTTCTGATGATACCGACATGATAACACCATCTACCCTTCCATTCTGAATCACCTTTAATATCGCCTGTTCGTTGGAAAAACTTTCATGGGTGAGGTAGATCAGCACATGGTAGCCATTTTTTTGCGCTATAGATTCAATACCATTGATAGATAAAGCAAAAAAACTATCAGCCACTTCCGGGATAACCACAGCAATTGTTTTGCTGCTCTTTCCTTTCAGACTGCTGGCATAAGGATTAGCCACATAGTTCAGCTCTTTGGCAAGCGCTAAAACACGTTGTTTAGTAGCCAGGCTGATTTCATGACTATCATGCAAAGCTTTTGAAACCGTGGCAATGGAAATGTTGAGCTTGCTGGCCAACATTTTTATGTTAACTCCTGCCATAAATATTTTTTTTGAAAGCTCAATCCTTTTCGGCAGATGTTATTCCGGCTCTTCAGGCAAACAGGAGCATATTCTGTTTTCATCGTCCGCAAATGGCTTCAATACCTGCCAGCGACAAGACTTAATTTATGGTTAACCATTTAGGATCAGCTTTAAAGTAACGAAACTAATAAGGCATTCCCAAAAGAAAAGAGGACCGGCGCTTAAAGAGAAATGAATTACCCCAGGGTTCCTTAATTTTGAGCCATGCAGATAGATATTATAACGGTATTACCCGAACTACTGGAAGGACCGTTTGCTCATTCCATACTTAAAAGGGCCACAGAGAAAGGTCTGCTGTCTATTCATTTGCATAATCTGCGAAACTTTACGCCCTACAAACATGGACAGATAGACGATTACCAGTTTGGCGGCGGCGCCGGCATGGTGATGATGCCCGAACCGCTGGCCATCGCTATTGAAACCCTTTCTTCCAAAACTGTTTATGATGAAGTGATCTATATGAGCCCGGATGGCGAAAGGCTTACTCAGCAAATAGCCAACCAGCTATCGATGAAGCAGAACCTGCTGATCATCTGCGGTCATTATAAAGGTATCGATGAAAGAATACGAGAACATTTCGTTACGCGCGAAATCTCCATTGGCGACTATGTGCTCAGCGGCGGTGAAATTCCTGCCGCTGTACTGGTAGACAGTATTGGAAGATTACTGCCCGGCGTATTAAATGATGAAACCTCGGCCCTGATGGATTCCTTCCAGGATAACCTGCTGGCGCCGCCAGTATATACGCGCCCCGCAGATTTCAGGGGATGGAAGGTTCCGGAAATACTGATGGGCGGCGATCCGAAAGTAGTGGGCGAATGGCGTTTTGAACAATCGCTGCAACGCACTCGCGACCGAAGACCCGATCTTATCGATTAATGATGTCCATATTAAAAGCGCTATGAAAGCATTCAGCATCACTGGAAATATTGTAGACCTCCATCAGCGTATTATCTTTCATGGAAAAGTGACGGTTGAAAACGGCATCATCGCCCGTATAGTCGCCACAGGCGATCAGCCGCTGCCCGGCCAGCCCTATATTCTTCCCGGATTCATCGATAGCCATGTGCATATTGAAAGCTCTATGCTTGTTCCTGTAGAGTTTGCCAGGCTAGCCGTTGTGCATGGCACCGTGGCCACCGTAAGCGATCCGCATGAGATCGCCAATGTTTGCGGTATGGAAGGAATAGATTATATGATCAGGAATGGCAAACTGGTCAACTTCAAATTTTATTTCGGGGCGCCGAGC
>JBDTVL010000175.1:0-5884 GCA_040007215.1 Flavitalea sp. | reverse complement strand
TTATGAAGTTACCCTTCCAAATGGAAAACATATTACCTTCCTGGATACGCCGGGTCACGAAGCCTTTACGGCTATGCGTGCCCGTGGTGCCAAGGTAACTGATATCGCAGTGATCGTGATCGCTGCCGATGATGCAGTGATGCCGCAAACAAAAGAAGCGATCAGCCATGCGCAGGCCGCTAATGTGCCAATGATCTTCGCGATCAATAAAATTGATAAGGACGGCGCCAACTCGGCAAAAATATACGAACAGCTCGCCGGTATGAATATACTGGTAGAAGCCTGGGGTGGTAAATTCCAGAGCCAGGAATTATCGGCTAAACAGGGGCTTAATGTTGACCAGTTACTCGAAAAAATATTACTGGAAGCAGAATTGCTGGACCTGAAAGCCAACCCCAACAGGGAAGGAACCGGCACCATCATAGAAGCTACGCTGGATAAGGGTCGCGGATATGTGGCTACCGTGCTGGTGCTTAATGGAACCCTTCGCCCCGGCGACCTGGTGGTATCGGGTCAGCATTTCGGAAGAGTGAAGGCTATGTTCAATGAAAGGAACAAGCGCTCTGAAGACGCGCCCCCTTCCACGCCGGTACTGATACTGGGATTGAACGGCGCCCCGCAGGCCGGAGAAAAATTCAAGGTGTATGAAGATGAAGGAGAAGCTAAAGAAGTAGCTAACCGCCGCGCGCAGATATTACGCGAACAGGGTCTTCGTACCAAGAAACATATTACGCTGGATGAGATCGGACGACGCCTTGCGCTCGGAAATTTCAAACAGCTGAACCTGATTATCAAGGGAGATGTGGATGGATCTGTGGAAGCGCTGAGCGATTCACTCCAGAAACTGTCTACAGAAGAGATCGCTATCAGCGTGGTGCTTAAAGGCGTGGGCGCTATTACCGAAAGCGATGTGTTGCTGGCAACAGCTTCCGACGCTATCCTGATAGGCTTCAACGTTCGCCCTTCTACCCAGGCTGCCCGCCTGGCGGAAACAGAAGGCGTGGAAATAAAAACCTATTCCATCATCTATAATGTTATCGACGAGATCAAGAGCGCCATGGAAGGTATGCTTGAACCCAAGATACAGGAGAAAGTGGTGGCCAATGTGGAAGTGCGTAACGTATTCAAATTTGATAAAGCGAGCGTTGCCGGTTGTTATGTGCTCGATGGCAAGATATACCGCAATGCAAAGATCAGGGTGATTCGCGATGGTATCGTTATTCACCCTACGGGAGAAGGCGCCGGCGCCGAACTCGCTTCACTGAAACGCTTTAAAGACGATGTCAAAGACGTGTCTTCAGGAATGGAATGCGGATTGACCGTTAAGAACTTTGCGGACGTGAAAGTGGGCGATATCATTGAAGCTTACGAAGAAGAAGAAGTAAAAAGGACCTTATAATCTAATCAGGAATGTAAAAGCTGAAATGTAAAAGCCGCTCCCGGCATTATTTTTACATTTTAACTTTTACATTTTACATTTATACGCATCTTGCACTCAAAAGTTACCGCTGAATGAAAAATACTTTCCTCATAGCCGTTCTCAGCTTGCTGGCATTTCCTCTTTTTGCGCAGCATAAAGTAGTGGCGGATAAGATAATTGGCATTGTAGGCGACAAAGTAATACTGCAATCCGATATCACCAATGCCCTTGTGGATATTCAGCGCCAGGGCGGCCAGGCCCCTCCAAATGCCGAGTGTATGATCATGGAGCAGCAACTGACGCTAAAGGCCCTGGTCATGCAATCTGAAAAAGATTCGCTGGTAGTGGGAGATGAGGAAATTGAAGCATTGCTCGATAACCAGATCCGCGGTTTTGTTAATTCATACGGTTCCAAGGAAGCGCTCGAAGAGATCGCAGGAAGAACTGTTTACCAGATAAAGGAAGATTTTCGTCAGAATTTCAAAGAAAGAAAACTGATGGAAAAAATGAGGGATAAGATCGTGGAAGGTATAAAGATCACCCCGCAGGAAGTAAAAGCCTATTACGACAAAATACCGGTCGACAGCCTGATATTTATTGAATCGGAAGTGGAAATAGGAGAACTGGTTGTTTACCCGAAAGCCAGCCGCGACCTGGAAAAGCTGGCTATGGACGACCTGGCTGATTTCAAGAGCCAGATCGAAAGCGGCAAAGCAAAATTCGAAGCGCTGGCCAGTTTATATACCGATGATCCGGGAAGCAAAACAACCGGCGGTCAGTACACTATCAACAGAACAGAAAAAACCTTCGATCCCACTTTCATCAGCCAGGCATTCCGGTTGAAGGAAGGACAGATATCGCCTGTATTCAAATCCAAATTTGGCTATCATATCATCCAGATGGTCAGCCGCGCAGGTGATGATGCTGTGGTTCGTCATATATTACTTATCCCAAAAGTTACCGATAAAGAAACCAATGAAGCCGTTCAGAAACTGGATTCCATAAGGTCCAGGCTGGTATCCGGCGGGCTTTCTTTCGGCGAAGCAGTATCTAAATACAGCGAAGACGATAACTCAAAATTTACCGCCGGTATGCGTCAGGGCCAGCGGGGTAGTTTCCTGACTATCGATCAGCTTGATAAAGACCTTGTTGCCTTATTAAAAGACATGAAAGTGGGCGATTACTCAAAACCTGCTGCTTTTACCGATGAAAGAGGTAAAAAAGCCGTGAGGCTGGCATACCTGAAAAGCCGTTCCGAGCCCCATCGGGAAAACCTTAAGGATGATTATGACCGTGTTGCCCAACGCGCCCTGGAGGTAAAAAAGCAGGCTGCGCTGGAAAAATGGTTCACTGAAAAAATTCCTTCCTATTATTTACTTATCGACAGCGATTACAGCCATTGTGAGTCTTTGCAGAACTGGCTGAGGTTTGCAGTTAAAACCGGCAATTAATGGTAAGAGGAAACCCTTAAACTTTCTAAATATCCTGGCCTGCAACAATTTGAGTAAGTAGTTATACGCTATATTGATAATTATCCTGAAACCCGAGCGTTTGCGACCCGTTAACTAAGGTCATGGATCTATTATCAAGAATGGCCAAAGAAAATCAGATATCACCTCCTTATTCTAATATAGACCTTCACAGAGTCCCGGATATATACCCTTTCGAAGAACAACTGCGTAAAAAAGAAGAAGAACTTGACCTGGTCATGTCTTCCCTTGATGATATCGTTTTTCAATATAACGAAGAAGGCCAGTTTATACGCCAGTGGTGCCGCAATGAAAAATTGCTGAAATCCATACCGGAAGGCTACGTAGGAAGATCATTACAAGAAGCATTCCGCCTGATTCCCGCCTTTGCTGGTCAATTTATTGAAGATTTTGAGCAGGCCATAAATAAAAAAGAGATTTACTATCGCGATTTCAAATACACCGAAAACAACGAAACCCATTGGTTCAATTCCAAAATTTCGCCCTTATTTTATCCAAACGGAGATTGTAAGGGGTTTACACAGCGTATCACCGATATTTCAGAAAGAAAAAAAGTAGAGCTGGCAGTAGAAGAGAGGAATATCGAACTGCAGTCTATCAATAAACAATACCGTGAAATTGTAGAACATGCTACCGAAGCAATTTTTAAAGTAGATGCATCGGGGCATTTTTTCTTTATATCGAAAGAATTTGTACGTCTCCTGGGATATACCCAGGAAAGGATAACAGGCGTGCATTTTGGCAGTATTGTTCACCCTGATGACCTGAAGGTTTGTTTGGAAATATTCAGTGTTCTCACACAGTTTGGAAAAGCTGACAAAAACCTGACGTTCAGGGTAAAACATATCCAGGGCCATTACCTGTGGGTAGACTGCTCGGCAGTATGTCTGTTTACCGACGATGGTCAGCCCACGCATGTCATAGGATTTGCACGGGATATCACCATCCAGAAAAATATTGAACGCGAGCTTCGCATGAGCGAAGAACGCTACCGCTCACTGTTCGATTCGCTGGGAGAGGGCATTACCTTAATTGACAATACGGGCTATATCATCGCTTCCAATAAAGCGGCGGAAAATATTTTTTCAACATCGAAGGAGCGGATCATGAAATACCATGCTGAGCACTCCAAGCAGTCCTTTTTGCATGAAGACGGAACGCCCTTTCCTCCCGAAACGCACCCTGGTCCGCTTACCCTTAAAACAGGTCAGTCTTTCAAGAATGTGATCATGGGTATTGCGTTTGAGTATCACGAGATTAAATGGATTTCTATCAATACAGAAGCTGTTTATTACTCGGATAACCGCGATAAACCGGATGCGGTGGTGGCTTCTTTTGTGGATATTACGGAGCGGATAATACAGGAAAAAATTCTGTCATTAGAGAAAGAGGTACTGGAGATCAATGCTCAGCCGGCAGCCTCGCTTACAAATATTATTGATTATTTCCTGGGAGGCCTGGAAAAGATATTTCCTGGCATGAGCTGTACGGTACTGGCGCTCAGCCCGGACTCGAAGCGTATGATGCATGTATCAGCGCCGAGCGTACCTGCCGCATTTACGGAAGCTATAAACGATGTGGAGATCGGCCCGGGCGTCGGCTCTTGCGGAACAGCGATGTACCTGAAAAAAAGAGTGATCACAACGGATATCAGCGATGACATCAGTTGGGAAAGTCATAAGGAGCTGGCTTTGCAACACGGCCTTCGGGCCTGCTGGTCATTTCCCATACTAAATGCTAAAAATGATGTTCTGGCTACTATAGCTGCTTATCACAAGGAGATCAAAGCGCCTGATGATGGAGAGCTGATGGTATTTGAAAGAGTTAGCAATCTGCTTAGGGTAATTATCGAGAATAAAAGGGCGGAGGCAACGGTAAGGTTAAGTAATGAACGTTACCTGCTGGCTACTAAAGCCACCAATGAAGCTCTTTGGGATTGGGATCTGCCCAATAATATCCTGTTCTGGGGTGATGGATTTTATAACCTTTTTGGTTATCAACCAGGAGAAACCGATAATTCGCTGGGGTTCTGGGAAAGCTGTCTTCACCCCGATGATCATGACAGGGTGATGGAAAGTCTGAACAAGTTCATAAAAAAGGGCAGTTCGGGCATCTGGAAGGTAGAATACCAGTTCCGTAATGCAGATGGTAAGTATTTGCTGGTATTCGACAGGGGGTTCCTCATTTTTGACCAGGAAGGAAAGATCAACCGAATGGTAGGATCGGCCCAGGATATTACCCGGAAAAAAGAACTGGAAAAGAAATTAATGAAAGAAGAGCTCGACAGGCAGAAACTGGTAGCGCAGGCTGTGGTGGATGCGCAGGAAAAGGAAAGAGCGGAAATAGGCAAAGAATTACATGATAATGTAAACCAGATCCTGTCTACCACCAGGTTATACCTCGAGCTGGCCAGGAATGATGACAAAGATCGAATTCTCCTTATCAACAGGAGCGTGAACAATATCTCTTCGGCAATAAGTGAAATACGGAATATTTCGCGGTCGCTGGTGCCCTCAAGTATTGAGGACCTGGGGCTTGTCGCTTCTATAGACGACCTGGTAGAGAATATCCGCTTCACCCGAACCATTAATGTTGAATTCTATCACCAGGGAGAAATTGAACACGTGATGATAGATAATAGAAAGCTAATGCTGTTCCGTATTATCCAGGAACAGGTGACCAATATACTAAAACATGCCGAGGCCAGGAACCTCATTATTGAGCTGATCGTAGACGATAAATACGTTAATTTATCTATCAGCGATGATGGTAAAGGCTTTGACAAAGAGAAAATAAAGGGGAAGAAAGGCGTCGGACTTTATAATATAGAGAGCAGGGCGGAGTTAGTTAATGGAACAGTCAATATGGTTACCGAACCAGGCAAAGGATGTAAACTGAACGTATATATTCCAATATCAATACCTTAAATTCTATGAAATGGAAAAAATTAATGTTTTAATTGCAGATGATCATA
>JBDTVL010000174.1:0-5927 GCA_040007215.1 Flavitalea sp. | reverse complement strand
AGCGGCGCCATAAAGGCTGCATTGGGTTTTCTTTTTGCTTTTTTAACCGGAACTTTTTTAGCAGGAGTTTTTTTAGCAGGAGCTTTCTTAGCTATCTTTTTCGCTGCTTTAACCGGGGCTTTTTTTGCCGTTTTTTTTGCTGCTTTTTTTGCTGCTTTTGCCATCGTTTTTATTATTAAAGAGTGATACAATAAGGTGCCCTCGCCAATGAGGAATTCGATACTTTAAGATACACAACAAATTGACGCTACAAACAACTTCCACGCAACAATGCATTTTTTTATGTACATTTTTCTAACGTTTTTGTCGCCCACAGGATTGAATTGGCTTAAATAAAACCAAATACATGGTTAAAAAAGAGCATTTTATCGTTTCCCGACTCCATTTATTAAGCCTATTTTATGTACTTTAAAGTATTGGTTTAAACTTATTCTGGTATGAAATTATTACTATTCCTGATTTGTATTCCCTCGGTGTTAATTGCTCAAACATTGCCTGTCAGAGACGGAAGGGTGATTTTTGAACAGGCTGATTCTTCGGTTTCCGCTACCAGGTTCGAATTGTTCAAAAGAGCAAAGCAATGGATAGACCTTTCGCTCAAGGATGGCCTGCAGGAAGTGCAGACGTTTAACCAGGAGACTGGCGAAATAACCCTGCTGGCCAATGGCAATATTCCTACCGATCTGCTTTCTTCCCCTATGGAAAAAATAAGTTTTACCGTAAATATTTTTGTTAAAGACAATGCCTTCAGAACAGAGCTTATTGATATTGTCGGCTGGCCATATATGAAGGAAACCTCAAAAATGAGTATTGAACAACTGAATAACAGGTATAATAATACCGGTAAGAAAAAGGAAAAAGGAACCTCTGCAGATTCAAAAGAGTCAGATAAGATCACACTGAATAATGTATTAATGTATATGAATCTCATCCAGGAATCTCTCCGCGAAACGCTGAGAAAGAATAGCAGATAGTCGCTCAGCATAAATGTTATTCCTATATCTTCCGTAATAATTAGACGAACGATAAAGCCCCATATCTTATGCCTTGGACGCAGGTCACTGATCCTTTAAATAATCTTTCTCTTTCTGCTTTAGTAGCCATTATACCTGTAATTTTTATATTCTGGGCGCTGATCATTAAGAAAATGAAAGGATACCAGGCAAGCCTTTCCGCTTGTGCAATAGCTATGATCATCGCTGTACTGGTATACGATATGCCGTTAAAACTTGCGACACTTTCGGCTATACATGGTTTGTTATACGGACTTTTTCCTATTTGCTGGTTGGTAATCTGCGCGGTATTTCTTTTTAATATTACTGTTAAAAGCGGTCAGTTTGAGGTTATCAAACATTTTATGGCGTCCATTACTGCCGATAGAAGACTGCAGGCTTTGCTGATCGCCTTTTCTTTTGGAGCTTTCCTGGAAGGGACTGCAGGGTTTGGAACACCAGTGGCCATTACCGCTGCAATGCTGGTAGGACTGGGGTTTAATCCGCTGTATGCGTCTGGATTATGTCTTATTGCCAATACGGCTCCAGTAGCATTCGGAAGCGTGGGTATACCTATAGTTGTAGCCTCGCAGGTTACCGGTATTCCAGAAATGGCTATCTCCCAAATGGTTGGCAGAACCCTGCCTTTATTATCCGCCATATTGCCTTTCTATCTTATAGCCCTGATGTCGGGGTTTAAAAAAACCAAAGAGGTTCTTCCGGCTGTATTGGTATCTGGAATTTCCTTTGCCTTTTTCCAATGGCTCGCCGCCAACTATCTCGGACCGATGCTACCCGATATAATAGCAGGTCTCGCTTCTATTATTTGCCTCATGGTACTTTTAAGATTCTGGAAACCCAAAACAATATGGCGATTCAGAGAAGAGCCGGCCCCAACTTTTATATCGATAGGGGCGTACACAAATGGCCAGGTATTAAAAGCCTGGTCGCCATTTATCATACTTACCGTTATGATCCTCTGCTGGGGAGTTCAACCGATAAAATCAGCCCTGGATGCCATTGGAACTTCAGCCTGGGAAATACCCGGTCTTCATCATGCCATACTCTATGGCAAACACAACCAGGAACTATCACAGATTCTAAAATTGAATATTCTTTCTTCCTCGGGAACTGCTATTTTTATTTCAGCTATTGTGGCTTTGCCATTGATAGGAATAAGTTTCAGGGAAGGCGCCGCTATTTTCCTGGATACTATCAGGCAGTTAAGATTTCCCATGATCACTATCGCTACCATCATGGCCTTCGCTTACATCGTTAATAATTCCGGAATTGCTATTACAATGGCTGAAGCGCTGGCGGCAACAGGCGTTTTATTCCCATTCTTTTCTCCGCTGCTGGGTTGGCTGGGCGTTTTCATCACCGGTTCAGATACTTCTTCAAATGCACTTTTTGGCAAACTTCAGACAGTTACAGCTACATCGATAGGCGTAGATCCTGTGGTAGCTATAGGCGCCAATACTTCTGGCGGAGTGGTGGGTAAAATGATCTCTCCCCAGTCTATTGCCGTTGCAGCTGCAGCCGGAAATCTTATTGGAAAAGAATCGCAGCTATTCCGGTTTACAGTAAAACATAGTTTTATCATGCTGGCGCTGGTTTGTTTCATTACCATTGCACAGGCCTATCTTTTTAAAGGCATCATTCCCGAATACCAGTTAATCACCGCCAATCTTTATGCTGCGGCTCATCACGGATCAGCAACTTATTATTACCTGGCTTTGCCCGCAGGTATTGTAGCGGTTGTTGTGGCTGTAGTGCTGGTTATGAACAGGAAAAAGGAATAAATAAATTTCAGGTGCAATAGTGTGTTGAAGAAAGAATAAATATCACTGATTTATTAAGGGAAGCAGTTAAGTAATTCCTGGACTTATCAGGTATCTTCAGCATGTTGACCAATACAGTTAAGGCGACTGCATTGCCTTCAAAAGCATTCAGGATTGATTTGGAAGATACATAAAATCAAAATCCGGCCCGAAATACAAAGGCATTAAGTTGATGGCAGGCGAGGGAGGCATTGAATAGTTGGGTTATTCAAGCGCTTTGTCAATCGTTTTCGGGGGCAGCGCTTTTGCGGCCAGGTAAGGCCTATGGTACTGCTCATAAAATTGCTTTTTAGAATCCCGGTAACCGCTTACAGCGCCAAGAACGGTCATCAACTTAATATAATACCAGGCAAAATCTATCTGGTGAGGCTTGAATCCGCTACGTGCGCTTCTTGGGAAAAGATGATGATTATTGTGCCAGTCGCCGGCTACAAAACCCGTCCAGAGCTGGTTAACGGATTTGTCATTGTGATTGTAATCGGTACCCTCGCGCTGTTTGTCATCGCCTTTTCCATGGCCCTCATAGTTAAAAGTGCGAACGCCAATACCCCAAAATCCGGCCGCTCCGAATAAAGTGCAGGCCAATGCATGGCCGCCAATAAAATAAAATGCGGCATACCAGAACGCCCAGTTCAGTATCCATGACATCACCGCGCCAACGGGGTGAACATACGACCCCCATTTCTGGTATTGTATGTAGGTATTAGATTTTACGCCTGTATGCTTCATGAGCCGCTGAACGCGGTGGTAATCGGCTGCACTCAAGTCCTTAGCGATTGGCTGATGATTGACGTCGGCTAAAAAACAATATAAAAAACCCGCCTGTGCATTGTAAGGGTCGCCGGGCTGATCGGATTTGGCATGATGCACATGATGAGAGATAGCATAAATTTCTTCAGGTATAACGTTGATGGTTAGGTTCTGTGTGAAAAAACGCCAGAAACCGTTCCGGAACTTGTATGCTCCATGCGTACAATACCGATGGTGCCAGATGGTGCCATGAGTGCCCATGATGATCATGCTGTATAGAAACGCAGCCAGTAATAACAGCGGACTAAAAAATTTAAATATGAAAAGGAAAAAAAAAGGCATCAGGCATACTATTTTGAGCCAGCTAAAAAAAGGAAGCCAGTTTTTGGCAGACCTGAAAACATTCAACCGTGAGAAAAATTCTCTTAAAATTTGTGCAACGGTTGGCTTGATCAGGAGTCCCTGCTCATCCTTCCAGCCATAAGAAGGAACTTCTAATACATGATCTAAAAATGCCATTAAAAAGAAAATTATGATTGAATAATCCGTCTGAGAATGAACAAAGCAATCGGCAGGAGTTGAGTCCTGCATAATAATATGATGCTCAAGACTGGATAAATATAATCATTATAAGTTTTAAAACCATTTACCTGTCATAATTTGACATGAATCACGCAGGCCGGGTTATTCCGATGATAAAGCTTTTTAAGCCTGTGCGGTCATTACATTCTTTTTCCTGGATTCTATTTTGTATTCCCAAATAGTGATAGCGATAGTGCTTGTCAGCACCAGTATTCCTCCCACAATTGATAAAATATCTAGTTTTTCATGAAGCCAGACAGCGGCTATAGGTAAAGCAAAAAAAGCTATTAAAAAATTTGAAAGCGCTACCTGTATTGCTTCCAGTTGTTTCAGCGCTTTAAAAAATAGGATCATCGACAGGAAATTATGAAATACAGTAAGCAGTATCAATCCTATCCAGGTATTGCTGGTAAAAACAGGAATGTTCTTAAGTGCATTGCCCTCGTAATGCCACACAAAAGGCGCCAGGAGTATCAGGATGAAAATGTAAGAATAGAACAACAGTTCCATTTCGGTATAATCGCCTGCTATTTTTTTGCAGATAGTGTTGTAAAATCCGCTACCAAGTATTCCGGAAAAAATAAGCGCATTCCCCACAAGGTATTGCATGCTGAAACTTGCCCCCATGATGTCTTTTAGCGAACACATCGCTACGCCGATAATGGCGATCACGAAACTTACCCAGCGAAGCGTATTCATTTTTTCTTTCAGCAGGATAACTGCTAATAGTGCGGAAACAACCGGAAGGGTTAGGCTGATGATGGCGCCATTACTTGCAGTAGATTGCTGAGTGCCGAAAGTGAGCAATACCTGCGCTGGAAAAAGCCCTAATAAGGCCAGCAAAGCAAAAATTTTCATATCGCTGAACTTCCTTTTCTTATTCGCCTTTATATCTTTATATACAAAAGGCGCCATGAAAATTGTGGCCAGTAAAATGGGAATGAATACTGTGCTAAAAGCGCCAATCTGATCCTGCACTAATTTGATACAGGTAAATTGCAGGGCCCACATCAGGTTGCAGGCGAATAAGGCGCTCCAGGACAAAAAAGATTTTTTCATTTCATTTCAGTTATTATATCTATGATAGTTTCCTCGAATACGCAGGATCTGAATTAGCGGATAGTGAAAAGCCGCAAACCCAAGTTTACAATTATATGATTATTTTGTTTACAATAAGCGTCGGACCATTTTTTTATAAGAAATAGTTTAGTCATTTGTTCAGGTTGAACGATTGAAGCCATGTATGGTTTCATAACTGGCCACCCAATGATATTATAAGATCAGGTATTTATTCCCATTCGAGGATAGATGGAAGAAAATTATATTTTTTTTGTTTGCAATCTTGTTTTAAAAATGTAAACATATATTTGCCAAATATTCTTCTCCAATGATAAAAATTGATTCTTCTTCCAGGTACAGTGAAATGATCTCAGAGGCCAGTAAATATATTGCCGGCGGCGTAGTTTCCTTAAACAGGAAAGTTGATCCGCATATCCTCTTTAAAGAAGGCAAGGGCAGCAAGATATATGATATCGAAGGCAATGAGTATATCGACTACCATGCCGCTTTTGCGCCGCATTTTTTGGGACATAATTATGCTCCTGTAAATGAGGCCGCCATGGACGTAATTAAAAATAATATTTCTTTGATAGGCAGTGGAACCAATGAACTGGAAATCCGACTGGCAAAAGCCGTGGTTGACCTGATCCCTTCCATTGAACTGGTGCAGATCACCAATACCGGCAGCGAAGCTACGGCGCAT
>JBDTVL010000173.1:0-5928 GCA_040007215.1 Flavitalea sp. | reverse complement strand
TAAAGAAGAAACAATCATTCCGTTAATTGAACGATACATAGCCAGTATTCCGGCAACTTCCAGGAAATTTACTGCCGCCGATAATATGGTCCGGCCCGTTGCGGGCAAGAAAAAACTACTAGTCAACAAAGGAAAGGAAAAGAAAAGCCTTATAGTAGCCTTTTACACCGGCCGCACTACTTATACTGAAGATATGCGATTAAAGATGGAAGCGTTGGGTGAAATCCTGAACATTCGGATCATTGAGGAGTTACGTGAAAAGATTCAGGGCATTTATGGCGGAGGTATATCAACCAGTCTGGAAAAAATTCCTTATAGCAATTATACTGTGTTACTTCAATTACCATGCGGCCCAGAGAAAGTCGATACTTTATTGAAAGCTGTTAATAAGGAATTTGAATATATGGTTAAGCATGGCCCGGATCAGAGTTATCTCGACAAAGTGAAGCAGCAATGGAGAGAG
The DNA here is from genome assembly GCA_040007215.1 of Flavitalea sp. Classification (GTDB taxonomy): domain Bacteria; phylum Bacteroidota; class Bacteroidia; order Chitinophagales; family Chitinophagaceae; genus Flavitalea. Next base: position 5,465 of record JBDTVL010000173.1, on the reverse strand, counting down.
CAACATAAAGTCTCGGTAAAAGAAAATGAATATTGGCTCAATGAGCTTCTCTCTTTTAAATTCCCGGGAGGCGATCCGAAACGATTCCTTCAGTATGAAAAATACATCGATAAGCTAACAGTGAAAGATGTACAACAGGCTGCTGAGCTGGTTCTTGCAGGGAAAAATCACCTGACTGCTGTTTTAATGCCGGGAGAATAAATAAGCATAGGAGCGCCTTGAGGATGCCATGTAGATTAATTATTTTAATATATTTCTTTTTTTATCTTTGGTTATTAGTGTTCTTAATCAAAGCTTCATGAAAAAGATAGTATTTGCCTTTGCCTTATTCCTCTGCGCAGTTCCTGTTCACGCGCAGCTACTGAAGAAATTGAAGGATAAAGTAAACAAGAAGATCGATAAAGCTACCGGTACGGAAGACTCTTCCGGTAATAATAGCTCCGGCAGTAATTCCTCCGGTAACACTTCCTCCGGCAATTCCTCTGGGTCGGCGAAGCAGGAGGAGAATAAGAAAGTGCAATGGTGCGATACCATAAAAGAAGTATCTTCTGACGGCGTTGCATATACGATGGCTTACAGCAGCCCTGCAAGAATGGGAATTGTATACCAGGAAAGTTCGCTGGGGTTGGCCAACGATGCAAAAGGATACCGGCTTATCTTATCCCAGTATGAAAATGGAAAGCAACAGTTCGTGGTGGTGGAAAATGGAAAAGTGATTGACACCGATACAAAGGTTAAGGATAAATACCTTGCCGGGGGAATGTCCGAACAGTTTTCAGCAGGCTCTTCCGAACAGAGAAATGACGAAATGAAAAAATATATTATAGCTGATTCTACAAATATTAATACGCCCAAAACAACCGCAACTTCTGTAACCGTAAAAAAGATTGATGATGATCAGATGTCCACAACGCTGGCTATTGCCAGGCAAACGGACGAATACAAGAATATGAGTGCAGCAGAAAAAAAAGAATTTGAAGAATCGATGCAGGTGGGTTTAAAAAAGAATAATGAGATGGCCGGGCAGACTTTTTCTGCTCCCGCTCAGCAAGCTTCTTCCTTAGCATATATTAATGGTTACAAGCTTATCGTAAAAGGAAAAAACTACGGTAAATTCATGATGCCGCCGGTAGTGGATGTTTCAAGAGATGAAACCAGCGTATTTGCCGTTGGAATAGATGAAAAATCACTCCCTGTTCTGATCGCAAACGGTAAAAAAACCATGCTTGATAAGAATAAGTATGCTGGTATGAGTGGAAAAATTATCAGGAGTCCGGACAGAAGTAAGTTTGCGTACCTGGAACCCAAAAAGATGAGTGAGGCCGAATTGATGGATTATTCGAACGGTAAAGCAAAGATGAGTTTTAATGTATTGAAAAAAGATGGTTCCAGTGTGGTGGTTACCGATTATAACTCCAGCGGAAAGTTTACGTTGTCCAATTCGGGGAACCTTATCAGCGTTAATGAGACCACCGGAGAAGTGTATTCCGATGGTAAAAAAGTGGGTAAGTTTGAACTGAAAGACGGCAGCCAGTTAAATACCGAAGCTATGCTGATGGGAGCCGATGTATCGAAGATTTCTTATTATAATGGCGACAATGGAAGCATTAATTATCTTGACGGCTCCACCCGGAAGCTGGGAGTAATGTTCCCGCAGGTTGTTTCGCTAAACGGAAAATCTTACCTATCCTGGTTTCGCAAATGCAGGAATGATATTTACATTGGAAGGTTAGCCTATTAAACAACATGAAAACAGCATGCATAGCTTTTGCTGCGCTGACGCTGGCTTTCAGCTGGCCGGCTGAAGATATTGATTATAAAAAAATATTTGGCTCAGACTATACATGGGCAGTGAGCTGGCTGCAAAAAAATGATTCCCTGATCAGCGCTGTCGCTGCTTCATTTCATGTTCCCCCCAAAGAATTAAAGTCGATCGTTTTTCCGGAACTGATTCGTTACAATAAAGTTTTTGATGCCATACAGATCGAATCATTAAAATATCTCTATGTTACAGAAGGTAAAACCTACGCCAATTTTTCTGTAGGTTATTTTCAGATGAAACCCTCTTTCGCAGAAAGCGTGGAGCGCGAACAAAGCCGCCTTTTCGAGTATACAACAGGCAGGATTGATGAGGAAGGCAGAAGAGAAAGAGTACAAAGACTGGTCAATACCAGGGAACAGCTTATTTATCTATCTGCTTTTTATAAAATCTGCGAAAAAAAATTTGCCGATATAAAATTTACTTCGGCTGATGAAAAATTGAAATTATTTGCCACCTGCTATAATGCAGGTTTCCATCGGAGTTATGAAAGCCTTTTAGCGATGCAGCATAAAAAGCAATTTCTCAATTATAATTATTCTGATATCAGCCTGTACTACTTTAATAAAGAATAGCTGATGATGTGAAAAGTTAAAAGGTTTTTTGCCGCCTGGCAAAAAACCTTTTAACTTGATTTGATGGGTTGTCTTATTTTTCAATTTATCCCAGGCCCGGACCTGTTGAATTGGAACCACTGCTTCCCATTTCTATATTGTCTGTTTTTTTATTAGATCCGTTACTGTTGGATTGATTTTGGCGCTGACTGGTTTCATCGGTTTTGTCTTTGCTGCTATCGTCCCAGTTCTCATTGTTCTGTTGTCCCTGTGAAGGACGAAAATCTCTGTCCTTATCTTTTTTGACTGTTTTTTCGTCTGGCATAGTTGTTTTTTCGTTTGGCATAATTGTACATTTTAATCGTTAAAAATGATGTTTCATAATGTTATTTTCCATTAGTATCGGGTTCTCCGGTAGGAAGGGTTTCCTGGTCCTCATGGGTAGATCCTGAATTCCTCACAGGATGATGAGGCTGATCTTCTTCATAACCCCTGTTAGATAAATTTTCCTGTTTTCCTCTTGCCGAAGAATGAGTGGAAGAAATACCTGACTTTTTAATGACATCTTTTTTGTCAGTGTTATTGGTTTTCTGGCTGTTGATATTTCCCTCGCTTTGTTCCCTGTTTTCACCCGAGGGCGATTTTCCTGATTTGTTTGCCATACTGAATAAGGTAAAAAATAGCGCCCCATTGATTTTCAGTTTGTTGGTCAACTGAACAAGGAGAAATGTGGCATATTGGAAACAGAACGTTCCATATTGGGCAAAAAAAACCCTGCCGGCAAAAGCGGGCAGGGCCGTGGTCTTTGTAATAAGATTGGACTATGCGACTGTAATGTCTTTATCCAGATACACATCCTGAGTAGCATTCAGTAATTCAACGCCTTCTTTAAAAGGGCGCTGGAAAGCTTTTCTTCCGAGGATCAGTCCCATACCGCCTGCTCTTTTGTTAACGACAGCAGTCATTACAGAATCGGCCAGATCTGAAGCGCCAAGGCTTTCGCCGCCGCTGTTGATCAATCCAACTCTTCCGCTGTAACAATTCAGTACCTGGTAACGGCACAGATCTATAGGATGGTCGCTGGTTAATTTTTCATATACCAGCTTGGAGGTTTTACCGTGTTTGGTAGCCAGATAGCCCCCATTATTGGTGGGTATCTTCTGCTTGATGATATCGGCCTGCAGCGTAACGCCGAGGTGATTTGCCTGACCTGAAAGATCGGCAGAGGTGTGATAGTCAATGCCATCAACCTTGAACCCATTATTCCTGGTATAACACCAGAGAATAGTGGCCATACCCAATTCATGGGCATATTCAAAAGCTTCAGCTACTTCTTTAAGTTGTTTTGCGCTCTGCTCTGATCCCCAGTAAATAGTGGCTCCAACGGCTACAGCGCCCATATTCCAGGCGCTTTTAATAGAACCAAACATGGTTTGGTCGTAGCGGTTAGGCATGCTCAGGAATTCATTATGATTGATCTTTACCACATAAGGAATACGGTGAGCATATTTTCTGCTGGTAATACCGAGAACGCCAAAAGTAGATGCTACTGCATTGCAACCGCCTTCCATAGCCAGTTTGACGATGTTTTCAGGATCGAAATACATGGGGTTAGGGGAGAAAGCCGAACCACCGCTGTGTTCAATACCCTGATCTACAGGGAAAATGGATATATACCCGGTATCCGCCAGTCTGCCATGGCCGATTAACGTTTGTAAACTGCGCAATACCTGGTTGCTTCGGTTAGAGTTTATCCAGATATCATCAACATGCGTAGGCGCAGGAATGGTAATGGTCGATTTATCGATCGTTTTAGATGTATGATTTAAATAATATTCAGCTTTATCGCCAAGAATATCCAGTGTTTTCTTTGAAGCCATATAAATTATTTGATGAATTAACGCTTGTTTAATGAGCGGCAAAGATAAACGGAAATTCGGATTACTGAAATCATGTCTTGAATGGGTATTATCCTTACTTCATTTTCTACGCTTTTCCAGGGAAAAGATAAATATATTAATCCTCCGATTTGCCCAGCGATTTCTGTATCAGCAGGAAATGCCTGCGAAGATTCAGTTTGAGGTTAACTTTTACAATCTGTCCCATTGATTTGCATTTGCTGAAAGCGGTAGTCTGAAAGTTTTCCGCAAGCTCTGATTTCAACTGAAGTATTTTTTCAGGAGTGGAAATAGTATCGCGCGACATAATGGCCAGAAGGTCCATGATCCGTATTCGGGTGGAAGCCATCCTGAAAGCCATCATTGTTCTTTCTTCGGCCTGGTATTGCTCGATGGAATCCTTGTTCAGAAATTTGCGCGACAGTTCCACCAGTTTAAGGTTTTCTTTAAAGAACTGGGGCAGGTACAGGTTCTTTCTCGATTCGTATGATTGCTGATCGAAATCGATTGCCCTGATGCGGTATTGGTAATCCTCTATATCGGGCGTTATATCCACTACAAAATTATAGGAACGCATATCGCCCAGCAATCGCACAAAACACCTTTCATTGAACTTGACAAACTCCTTGGCAAACCGGATCAGGTTGGTAGAAGGATCGTTCAATTGATTTTTGATGAACAGGTCGCCGGGAATGCCGGGACTATGTTCTTCTACCAGCGTTTGTTTACTGGTGAGAAAGGTAATGCGGTTGGGAGAAAGGATATGTTCCAGCTCAAGCCCATAGATCCTGGAGGCATCGGCCTGTTTGATATAATAATAATCGTAATTGTCGTTGAACTTGTTCACGATCCTGATCCGGAAAGGATTGGAGTTGCCAAAAGTACAGTAATCGATCCGGGCTACTTCCAGGTGCTTGATAAAGCTCAGGTCGCCCTCTGTTTTCAGTATGGCATAGATCCTGACCAGCCCGTCCCGGATATATTGCCATTCCTTCATGTCATAACTCACCTTTTCCCATAGCGTGTCTTTTCCGTTTTTATCGATGATGGGAAAGCTGTAATTAAAACGGAGAAGGTCGTGGTAAGTAACAGGAAGTTTTATTTCACGACCGTGTGTTTTCAGGTATGTCCTGAGTTGTTCATTAACGGGATAGATAATTTTTTTACGGGAGGGCTTATGATCCTGCTTGTCAT
>JBDTVL010000172.1:0-5941 GCA_040007215.1 Flavitalea sp. | reverse complement strand
CCTGGTCAAAATTTTCTACTGGCGTTTTGCTGAAATGCAGGCTCATCATAGATCCCATCCTGTTAATGCGGAAGTCTCGACCCGAAGCGATCAAGACCTGGTTCAGCCCTTCATAAAGGCGCAAAGATTTTTGTTCCAGTTCAGCATAGATACCCGGATTTTCTTTAAGGGTATTCAGCAGCGTGTGCCCGGCGATCATCGCAATAGGATTGCCGCTCAGCGTTCCTGCCTGGTAAACTTTTCCAAGCGGCGCGATATGTTCCATGATCGCTTTCTTTCCGCCGAAGGCGCCAACAGGCAATCCTCCGCCAATCACTTTTCCATAGGTAACCATGTCGGCATTGATCTGTAAACGCTGCTGCGCTCCGCCAGCAGCCAACCGGAAACCGGTCATTACTTCATCGAAGATGTACACGATATTTTCTTTATCGCAGATGGTTCGCAGCGCTTCCAGGAAACCTGTCTTTGGAAGAATACAACCCATATTGCCTACTACCGGTTCAATGATGATCGCGGCTATTTCGCCGGAGTACTGATCCACGAGGCGTTGCACAGCATCGAGATCATTAAAGGGCGCAGTTAAGGTATCACTGGCTACGCCTTCGGTGATTCCGGGCACGGCCTGTATATTCAGCGTGGCTAAGCCGCTGCCGGCTTTTACCAAAAAAGCATCGGCATGGCCATGATAGCAACCTTCAAACTTGATAAATTTATTTCTCCCGGTATAACCGCGGGCCAGTCTCAGCGCGCTCATGCAGGCTTCTGTGCCACTGTTGACCATTCGTACCAGGTCAATATTCGGCGCCATGCTTTTGATGAGTTCGGCTACCGATGTTTCCAGGGCAGTAGGCGCTCCAAAGGAGGTGGAGTCGAACGCTTTCTGGCGGATCGCTTCTACCAGCGGACCATAAGCATGCCCGAGGATCATTGGTCCCCAGGAATTAATATAATCGATATAGCGGTTACCGTCCTCATCGAAAAGATAGGCGCCTTTGGCGTTTTTAATAAATACAGGCGTTCCGCCAACGCTTTTAAATGCCCTTACGGGCGAATTAACGCCGCCTGGTATGCTCTTCCGGGCTTTTTCGAAAAGAGAGATGCTGTTCTGGTAGCGCATATACAATGAATCGGGGTGAGAAATAATATTTGTCGCGGTAACTAACTGATAAGCTTAACCGCATCTTTCGCAAAATAGGTAGCTATAAGATCGGCGCCGGCTCTTTTGATGGAAGTGAGCGTTTCTAAAACGGCTTTTTCTTCATTCAGCCATCCCATTTTAGCGGCGGCCTTGATCATGGCATATTCGCCGCTGACCTGGTAAGCGCTAACGGGAACGTGTACGCTGTTTTTAACTTCGCGGATAATATCCAGGTAAGCCAGCGCGGGTTTTACCATTACAATATCGGCGCCTTCTTCCACATCCATCAGCGTTTCCTTGATGGCTTCCCTCCGGTTCGCATAGTCCATCTGGTACGTTTTTTTATCGCCAAATCCGGGCGCGCTGTCGAGCGCATCCCTGAATGGTCCATACAGGCAGGAAGCGTATTTGGCGCTGTAACTCATAATGCCTGTTTTTGTAAACCCATTTTTTTCCAGCGCTTCGCGGATAGCGATAATGCGTCCATCCATCATATCACTGGGCGCTACGATATCGGCGCCTGCCTGCGCATGACTAACACTCATAGCGGCGAGCACTTCCACGGTACGATCATTGACGATCTCTGAACCTTCCACAATGCCATCATGACCAAAGGAGGAATAGGGATCCAGCGCTACATCGGTCATCACCAGCATACCGGGTTCCGTTTCTTTAACCGTTTGAATAGCCCTTTGCATGAGGCCAAGCGGGTTCAGCGCTTCAACGCCTTCATTGTCTTTCAGTTCATCTTCGCATTTTACAAAAAGCAAAACGCTTTTGATGCCCAGCGACCATAATGTTTTTATTTCAGTCCTGAGTATTTCCAGGCTCATACGGTAATAACCTGGCATAGAAGAAATTTCGTCCTTCAACCCATTTCCTTCCAGCACAAATAATGGCGCTATAAAATCACTCGGGGTGAGCAATGTTTCAGCTACCATAGATCTGATCGAAGGCGTTAGTCTGAGTATGCGGTTACGTTTAATCATGAGCTTGAGTTAAAATAAGTAAATGCATGGCAGCCTTCTGCCTTTTCATCAAACCCATTGTCTGGGTTTAAGGTATTCCATCAATTCCGCTTCCCTGCTGCCGGGGGCAGGATGATGATCGTACAACCAGCGGGCCCTCGGCGGTAAACTCATTAATATAGATTCAATACGGCCATTGGTTTTTAATCCGAATAATGTTCCCCGGTCATGCACCAGGTTAAACTCTGTATAACGTCCACGCCTGATCTCCTGCCATTCTACTTCCTCCTCTCCATACTTCGTATTTTTTCTTTTATGAACAATAGGCAGATAGGCGGGAAGAAAAGCGTTGCCATTGGCTTGCTGAAAGTTAAACAGCATTTCCACTTCTTTATTTTTTTCATGCTCATTTCCGGGCGCCGCATTGTCTGACGGGCGGAGATAATCATAAAACACGCCGCCTATTCCCCGCGCTTCATTATTGCGGTGTTTATTGATGAAATAATTATCGCACTGTTCTTTATATTTCGGATAATACTGCTCGCCAAATCCATCCATTGCATTTTTCAGCGTAGTGTGGAAATGACGGCCATCTTCTTCAAAAATATAATAAGGCGTAAGATCAGATCCCCCGCCAAACCAGGAGTCTACCAGTTGTTCATCGCCGTTATACAATTCAAAATAGCGCCAGTTGGCATGAACGGTAGGCACAAAAGGGTTTACCGGATGGATAACTAGCGATAATCCGCAGGCGTAGAAATGCGTTCCATTAACGCTAAAGGCATCGCGCATGGCCTGGGGAAGCTCGCCATGCACTGAAGAGGTATTCACGCCGCCTTTCTCAAATACATCTCCCCCGGAAATAACGTTTGTTACACCGCCGCCGCCTTCCGGTCTTTCCCATTTGTCGGTTATGAACCTGCTTTTCCCATCGGCTTTTTCCAGTTCCGCCGAAATGGTTTGCTGCAGTTGCATGATATAATTATAAAAACGGTCCCTGATAGTCATGACTGCTTCCTTTATTGATGTGCTGGTTTATACGATTTCACCGCATCTACAAATGCCCTGGCATGATCTACCGGAACATTCGGAAGGATACCATGACCCAGGTTGGCGATATAGCGGTCAACGCCAAAGTTACCGATCATTTCATGAACGGATTTTTTGATCTCACTAACGGGACCGAGCAAACGCGCCGGATCGAAGTTCCCCTGTAAAGTGATATTGTTTCCCGCAAACTGCCTGGCTACCGATGGCTTTACGCACCAGTCTATACCCAGGGCATGAGCGCCGGTCTTGCTCATTTTATCCAGCGCGAACCACGCGCCTTTAGCGAACAGGATCGTGAATACTTCGTCTTTCAAAGCCGTGATGATCTGGCGTATATACTGAAGCGAGAATTCTTCAAAATCAGCGGGGCTAAGCAAGCCGCCCCAGGAGTCGAAAAGCTGCACCACATCGGCGCCGGCTTTTGCCTGTCCTTTGAGATAAGCGATAGTGGTGTCGGTAATCATCTGTAAAAGCCGGTGAGCCGTTTCGGGCTGCGTAAAACAGAATGCCTTGGCTTCATCGAATGTTTTGGACCCTTTGCCCTGCACCATATAACAGAGTAATGTCCATGGAGCGCCAGCGAACCCTATCAGGGGCACGCGTCCATCGAGTGTTTTTTTTGTGAGGCTGAGCGCATCGAAAACATAACCCAGCGATTCCTGCACATCGGGAATCCGCAGCCTGCTGAGATCGCTCAGTTGTTTTACAGGATCTGGTAAATAAGGTCCCTTTCCTTCTACCATCTGCACTTCCAGCCCCATGGCCTGGGGAACCACCAGTATATCTGAAAAAATGATGGCTGCATCAACGCCCACCTGCTCCACCGGTTGTATGGTAATAGCGGTGGCCAGTTCGGGGCGCTGACATCTTTCGAAGAAACTGTATTTCTCTTTCAGCTTCATGTAATCGGGCAGATAACGACCGGCCTGCCGCATCATCCATACCGGCGGGCGTTCTACTTTTTCTCCTGCCAGCGCTCTTAGTAACAAATCATTTTTAATACTGCTCATTGGTGTATTCAATTTTAATGCTGGTCTTTGGTGATTGCGGTTTCGCGGATATACGCCGATACGGTTTCCATCATCTTTTCCTCGCTAACCCCCGAACTGACTATTATCCGGGCATTGGTATAACTGGCAAGGGCAGCCGCGGTTGTGTCGCCAATAGCAAAACATACTGCTGTTGCGCTAAGTGTATTAAGGGTAAAAAAACTTTCTACGGCGCTGGGACTGAAAAAAACAAGGGCATCAGGCCGGCTGCCGATAGCTACGGGGGTTAATATGGTTTGATAAACATGTATCTCTTTAACAGGTATGCCCTGTTCCTGCAGTATGGAAGGAAGATCTTCTCTTCTTTTATCGCCGCAGAAGAATACAGCTTTATTGAAATTTTTATTCTCCAGTACCCGGTGGGCTAGTTCTGCGGCATTTGATGCAACGCCGGCAATACGGCCTTCGCCCAGGTAACGGCGAACGTATTCGCTGGTAACGCCCTGCAAACAGAATATGTTCATGCCGGCAAAATGGGCAGGAAGCAGTTCCGCTCCGAAGCTAACCGCATACTTGCTGGTAAACAATATGGCCGCCTGGTCATCAATAATGACCTGTTGTTGTAATTCGGGTTTGTTATTTTCGGTTACAGATGACCGTATACTGATGAATTCCTGCGAAAGCAGGATTATATTATCTGCCGACAGCATAGCTGACGCGGCCGGAGAGATTTTTTTAGCGATGAGTATGGTAAAGCTGCTCATGTTAAGAAAGCGTTTTGCTTTGTAACTGGATAAGCCTGGCGATCTCCTGGCCGCCATTGGCAAGCAACTCTGCCGCCGCTTTTTGACCGAGTTGGTCTGCATCCTTCAACGTCGCTGTTTTTTCTATTTGCACTATTTTCTGCCCTTCGGGCGAAAGAATATTTCCCTTAAAATGAATAGTATCGTTTTGCAATATAGACAGTGCGCTTACCGGGGTGGAACAGCCGCCGAGTAATCCCCGAAGGAATGCTCTTTCGATAGCGGTGCACATTTCAGTAGTATCATCGTTAAAATAGCGGCAGGCTTCATAAGCGTGGGGATCTCCCGAACGGCATACTATCATAATGGCGCCCTGCGCCGGGGCGGGCAGCATCCAGTCGAGCGTAATACTGTTTTCGGGTCTGAGGTCAATGCGTTCCAGTCCGGCCTGGGCAAAGATGGCGGCATCCCAGGGTTCGCTGGTTAATTTCTGTAAGCGCGTTTGCATATTACCACGCAGGTTATGTATCTGGTGATTGGGATAGCGATGCAGCCATTGCGCTTTGCGGCGGATGCTGCTGGTAGCGATGTTGGCTATATATGAAGGATCGTTGAGAAAAGATGAATCCGTTTTGAAGGCCAGCAGGTCGCTTACGGCGCCGCGTTTTAATACGGCTGCCTGGATAATGCCGGCAGGGAGTTGCGTAGGGACATCTTTCATGGAATGAACGGCAATATCTATGCGATTTTCCAGCAGCGCTATGTCGAGGCTCCTGGTAAAGATGCCCTGGATACCCATTTCATATAACGGTGTGGTGAGATCGATATCGCCTTCGCTTTTTATTGGCGTCAGTTCTGAAGGAAATCCGTGGGCCGCTAAGAGGCGTTGAACTTCTGAAGCCTGCCACAGAGCCAGGCGGCTTTCCTGCCGCGTCCGGTGCGCCCGAGCCAGTGCCCCGCTGGCCTGCGCGAACACGAGCGCCTGTTCCAGCCAGTCGAGCCGCTGACGGGGGGACGCCGAAGCGACGCTTCGGTCGAGCTCCCGTCGGGCTC
>JBDTVL010000171.1:0-5994 GCA_040007215.1 Flavitalea sp. | reverse complement strand
GGGGTAATAAAAAAGCCGCCTCTGAAAAGAAGCGGCTTTTTATAACATCAGTATTTTAATTCATTAATTCTGCTTTATAAACTTTTTAACCAGTTTAAGTTTGTCGCCTATCACGATCTCCATATAATATACTCCTGCCTTCAGGTCGTTTATATTCAGGTTCTGGTTAAAATCGTATTGCGTCTTTTCTTTGATCATAGTGTGAACGCCTACGCCGGTTATATCGTAGATAGTGATTCTCGCCTTGCCCGTGGTATCGCTGGAGAACTGTACATTCAGCGATGACCTCGCAGGGTTTGGATAAACATTCACCTGCTGCTCGAAACGCAGATTGCTGACCGGGCTGGTTACCTTGATAGTGATCTTATCTGTGCTGGTTCCTCCATCGTTGTCTATAACTGTTAGCGTAAATACATATTCGCCAACTTCAAGATTCAGCGCTTCGGTGATCACTTCATCTGGAGTAAGCAGGGTAGCTGTCGATGGACCGCTTACCTGTTTCCAGCTATAGCTGACCAGTCTTCCATTGGCATCATAAGAATCGCCGCCGTTCAGCAATGCTTTATTTTCAGGGCTGGTGATGAACTGATCTTCTCCTGCGCCAGCCAGCGGATGATCGCCGGAACCGTCTCCAACGGTTACCGTAACCTGGTCTGTTGAGGATAATCCTTTTTCATCGGTCACTGTAAGTTCAAATACATATTCTCCTGCCTGAACGCCTATTACTGTTGGCGTAGCGGTAGTGGAATTAACGATGGTGATAGCCCCGGAGCCGCTTATGCGCGTCCAGTTGTAGGTGGCAATTGCTCCATCGGGATCATTTGATCCGAGTCCGTCGAGCTGTATGAAAGGGTCGGGCATGCTTACTGCGAAATCAGATCCTGCATTAGCCAGCGGCGCTACATTTAAGGCGCCTATAACGGTTACGATCACTGTATCTGAAGCTATTCCTCCATCATTGTCTTTAATTTCAAGCCTGAAAGCATATTCGCCTTCTGTTAAGCGCTGAACATCAGTTACCGAGCTGTTATGATCTGCGATCTCGAATTGTGAAGGACCGCTGATCTTTGTCCAGCTATAACTAATGATCGTACCGTCTTCATCTCCCGATCCTGTTCCCACCAACTGCGTTGTTTCTTCAGGAAGCGTGATGATAACATCATTACCTGCCCTGGCCACCGGCGCTACATTTGCCGGAGGTTCAGGAGTAAGCGCTGCATTTACCTTTACAATGAGGGTATCGGCATCAGTAGCGCCGTCATTGTCTTCTACCAGCAACCTGAAGTAATACGATCCTTCTGTAAGACCGCTTACATTCGTTACTGCCAATGCTGCATTAGCTATTGAATACGAGCCCGGGCCGCTTACAAAGCTCCAGGTATACTTAGTTATAGTTCCATCGGCATCTGTCGAGGTATTTCCATTAAGCGTTACGCTATTCGCTGGAAGCGTTATGGTTTTATTACTTCCCGCCTGCGCAACAGGAGCCAGGTTTACAGGAGGAGGCGCCGGGTTAACTGTTACCTTTATTGTATCATCGCTGGTTCCGCCGCGGTTATCAATAACTCTTAAACGGAACTGGTATACGCCTTCTTCTAGGTTATTGATGCCGGTATTGGCGGCATTAGGATTAACGATCAGGAAATGCGAAGGACCGTCAACTTTCGACCACGAGTAAGAACTGATCGTTCCATCTTCGTCGGTAGAACCATTACCATTCAACGTAACCTTATTAATAGGCAGCATAATGGTAACATCATTGCCGGCTTTGGATACCGGTAATATATTTGGCGGCAGAACGCGCGCTTTTACCGTGATGTCTACAACATCCTGGTGTGTTGCGCCGCTGTTATCGGTAACCACCAGCTTCATCACATAAACGCCTTCAACAAGATTGCTGAATGCTGTTTTTGCTGCGGCCGGATCGGCTATCTTATATTGGGCAGGTCCGGAAATCCTTGACCACAGGTATGATTTAATTGTTCCATCAGCATCTGTGGAACCGCTACCATCCAGCGTGGTTTTATTCAGCGGAAGCGTGATAGTGATATCATTGCCGGCATTAGCCACAGGATCGATATTTGAAGGAGCAGGCGCTGGTTTTACAGTAATGTTGATGATGTCATCGCTCTTTGCACCTTTGTCATCAGTAACGGTGAGCTTAATAGAATAAACGCCTTCCACGAGTCCATTTAAATTGGTAATGGCGGAGCCCGGCGCGCTGAAGGTTAATGAAGGACCTGATACTTTTGTCCAGCCATACGCGGCTATGCTGCCATCCTTGTCGGAAGATGCTGAGCCATCAAGCTTAACGGTGTTTTCCGGTAAGGTGATGCTTAAATCAGTTCCTGCTTTAGCTACCGGAACAACATTCACTGGCGCAATAGCAGGATTAACAACAATAGTTACCAGGTCTTCGCTGGTAACGCCTTTATTATCTGTTACGGTAAGTTTAAAAGAATAAGTACCCTCGAGTAAACCGCTGATGCTGGCGCTGACATTTTTAGGGTTGCCGATCGTAACGCCGGGCCCTGAAACTTTTGTCCATGCATAAGAAGCTACATAACCATCTTCATCAAACGATCCCGAACCATTGAGCGTTGCTGTATTAACAGGCAGCGTAAGATTCAGATCTGTTCCGGCTTTAGCCACCGGAGCTTTATTAGAAACAGCGTTGCCGCCATTAACGACAACCGATATGGTATCCTTATCAAAACTGGCCCTGTCATCTACTACAGCAAGCTGGTACTGATAGGTGCCTGGAATGCTGAGGCCGGTAACGGTAGTGGATGAATTAGGACCGAAAGCATTGGTGATAACGCCTGCAGAAGGCCCGGAGATCTTCTTCCATACATACCTGACCAGTTTGCCATCGGTATCAAATGAACGGGTAGCGTCGAGCGTTACCACGCCTGTTCCGGTAGTGGTGGTGAGATCAGAGCCTGCATCGGCTTTGGGTAATTTGTTAATGGGTAATTTTCTGTTCTGACCCAGGAACCATTCATATATATTCAGAATTCCATCGTATTTATAACTGGTGTCTGTATATACTCTGTCCCATACAATATGACCGCCTGTTGGCCAGATCGTTTTTAAAGGAACTACTTCGGGGTGAGCTGCATTGATCTTTGTAATGGCGGCTTCTGTACAGGTTACAGAAGCGGTAGGATCGTCAGCCGCATGAAACGACCACAAAGGAAGTTTGGCATCGGCCACATATTTACCGTTACTGAAAGTACAGGGAGCGGCAATAGTAGCTGCGGCGGTGATAGATAAAGGGTTTTCGGCTGCAGTAGAAATAAAACGATAAGTTCCTCCACCGCCCATACTAAGGCCGGTAAGGAAGATCCTGTCCGGATCTATACGCAGGTTCTGTTTGGCATACTTAATCAGCTCTTCTACGAAGATGGCAGGCCACATACCATATTTTGTTGGACACTGTGGGGCTAGCACTAAAAACGTTTCTGTTTTACCATTCCAGGTAAAACGCATTTTATGTCCCAGCTTAATAATTCTTGGAAGACCGCAGCAGGTAACATTTCTTAGCTGTGTGGTTCCATCGCCTCTTTCTCCTATTCCATGAAGGAAGATAATAATAGGATACTTTGTGTTTACATCCTGGTTGTACTCAGCGGGTTTATATTGCAAAAAACCCAGTCGATCGCCATTTGATGAATTGAGACTTTCTTCGGTGAATTGTGAATAAGCCGGAAGAATGCAGGCTAGGAAGCACATGCATAGGCTTAAATGCCTAAACCAATAGGTAAAGTTTTTCATAAGGTGGATTTTCGGATTTCGGATAAAAACCTGGACTAATTACAAACTCTTGACAATTATATAGCGATCTGTAATAATTGCTATGTAATCATCAATAAGTATACAATAAACGACATAGAATTCATATTACTTGCATAAAAACACGCTTTTTTTTGCCTTTTTTTTATATAAAAAGCAGAATCGAAATGTTACCCGTAAAAATCGGTAAGAGTATACGCTTAATTCAAAAATGTACTAAGTAAAATTACTCATGATAAATGGCAAATTACCCGCTAATCCTTAGTGGATGCAGCTTTGCCTGTATAGCTCTTCGGCGTATGAACAAATTCTTTTCGCCCTGACCTGATGCGAAATGCCGCTTTTAAAAAGGAAAACATGACTACAGGAAGATATAAAATAGCCCTTAAAGAACTCATCGTCAGCAGCCTCGACGGAATGCTCAGTAAAAGGCATAACAAATAGGCGATAAACAAGGAAGTCCAGGCGGTAAAAGAGATGCCGGTAATACTCCTTTTTATTCCTGTTTCGAAAATCGAAAGCAGCAGCAAAAAGCAAAGCGCCGCTAAAAAGATCATCCTTGGCGGGGCCAGGTTAATAAACAGCTTATTCCAGTAGTCTTTTGTTTTATGTGGCGTCCTTTCTTTCTTCGAAAAAAATAATTTAAGATGGATGATCTGCGATTCCATCCATCGCGTACGTTGTCGCTGGAATACCTGTTTGCGAGAAACTTTCTCATCCAGTACATAGGCATGGTCGAGGTATTCCACAACAACATGATCTTTCATCATCTCAAAATCAACTTCCCTGTCGCAGGCAGGGTTGCCCAGGATTCCGGGTTTATTATATACCTGCCGCAGCTTGCTGAATTCGAAAGCCATTCCTGAGCCTATCGTGGCTGCGGAAAAACCCAGGGCACGCTGTCCCTTTCTGAACAGATGATTGTTTATCTCTTCGCTTATAGCATCCAGTATGGCTATAGACGTATTGGTGTTCTTCGCCATACGGTGGCATTGCACTGCGCCACAGCCATGCTGGAAGGCGGCATTTATTTTTTCCATGCATCCGGGAAGCATGATATTGTCGCCATCGAGAATTAGCGCCGCTTCATATCCTTTTTCGCCGGCAAAATTGAGCAGATAATTCAGCGACCTGGCTTTGGAACCTATCTCAAATAGCACCGGCAATATATGCGCCCTGAAAGTTTGCAGTTCTTTCAGCGTTTCATCGCGAAGCTGGTCGGCGGCAAGATAAACATCGAAAAAATCTTTCGGGTAATCATGATCTGCCGCTTCTCTTATGGTTTGTACAATGATATCATCTTCCTGGTAAGCGGTAATGAGTACGGCAAATTTTTTTTTACGGGCATCGATGGGATAATCTTTTGCTTTCAATAGCCTGCCCGCTATCGCCATTACCAGCAGGTAGAGAATATTTACCGAGAGATAAATAAACAATATAAAAAACAGCATATGGATAGCGGATGCGATCATTCAGTAGCGGTTTTTCTATCAATGGTCAATGCCCTACACCGCAGAACTGCTGTTAGTGTGCAGGTTCCATACGATACCTTTTATAAAATACCGGAGGTGTATGAATTTCTTTTTGAAAAAATAAACGGTCATGGTCTTTGGCGCAATAAAGAAAATAAAGATGAGCGTAAATATACTGAACTGAAAATAATTTGAATTCCGCCGCATATAAAGAATACGGTTGCGAGTATGATAATACACTTTTATAGGGTTCGATTTTCCTACGGTAAGTGATTCCTTATGGTATATTTCTGCCGATGCGGCATACCAGATCCGGTAACCTGCTTTTCTTATTCTTGCCGACCAGTCCCATTCTTCATAATACAGAAAAAATTTTTCTGCGAACATTCCTACGTTGTCGATCACTTCTCTTTTCACCATCATGGCGCAGCCATGAGCGCCTGAGGTGAGCCTCGACAGGTTATGCTGTCCCTTGTCTTCTTCCATCGAGCCAATGCTGGTGGTGCGGCCAGTATAAACGTTCATAGGATTAAAGCCTGCGTACTGTATGATGTTTGGCTTTGCGTAGTATTTTATTTTAGGGCAGCTAACGCCTATGCGCGGATCTTTATCAAAAGCGTCTAACAGTTCATTGAGCAGGTTGGGCGTTACTTCGGTATCATTATTCACGATAAAAATGAAATCGCCTTTTGATTGCCGCATACCCCAGTTATTTCCTCCTGCAAAT
>JBDTVL010000170.1:0-6019 GCA_040007215.1 Flavitalea sp. | reverse complement strand
CATTTCCAGCGCAAGATTTTATCTTGGAATACAAAACCTGGCCACTTTTACAGGGTATAAGGGTTACGATCCTGAAGTTACCAGGGGAGCGAGTTTCCAGAAGGGAGAGTTATCGTTGGCTAATAGCGTTGATGACGGAGCTTCACCTCAACCAAGAATTATTCAGTTAGGCTGGCAGATCACCTTTAATTAGTACCTGCAATATCCTTAGTTAATAACTATTACATTCACAATAAATAGTAAAAAAAATGAAAAGCAAAATAGCTCTCAAGGGATCTTTGCTTGTTTCGATTGTATTGCTGGTGTTTAATTTTTCCTGTAATAAACTCGATCTCCAACCGCTGGACAGGTTAACCTCCTCCACGTATTATAAAACCGCGGCCGATTTTGATGGCGCTATGTTTGGCGCTTATTCTTCCATGCAGGATCTCTGGGGAACCAGTACAGAAACCCTGAATGAAAGAGGCGAATTCTGGGCCATCACACTAGCAGCTACCGATGATGTAACCGTAAACGGTAAAGCAGGCGGCGGCGGTGATCTCGCACATGCAAAAGACATGGATAATACCATTTTCAGGGCTTCCGATCTTGCCTTTGCCGCTATCTATACACAGGTATATGAAGGAATTGGCAGAGCTAATATCGTTATTGAAGGCACTGATAACGGAACAAACAGTTTAACAGAAGCTGAAAAAACACAATTCGTTGCCGAAGCAAAATTTATCAGGGCATTCTTTCATTTCCTGGCGATGCAAATGTGGGGAACGCCTCCGCTGGTGCTGGAAGTGAAGAAAGACCTTAATGATCTCGCTTCTCCCAATGCAACACAGGATGAACTATTTACCGCTATCCTTAAAGACCTCCAGGATGCTTATGCCGGTCTTCCCGATTCATGGGATGCCAGCAACCTCGGCAGGGCTACTAAATGGTCCGCAAAAGCGCTGGAAGGAAAAGTGGATGTATGGAAAAAAGATTGGGATGCCGCTATAACTGCTTTCTCAATCGTTAAAGACACTGGCCCCTACAGCCTTTTTGATGGCAATGCCAGCAAACAGGATAACTTCGAAGACGCTTTTGATTTTAAAAAAGAAAACGGACAGGAATCGATTTTTGAAATTCAGTATGGCGGCCCTTTTTCTGATGATAATCTTTGGGTATTCGATGATACGCATTCTGAAAATTTTAAAGCTTCACAGGGTACTGGCCGTCCATGGTACTGGAATGCCAGCGGCGATGCAGGCGCTCCGGGCGGCGGAATGGGCTGGTATATTCCTACTCAGAACCTGGTTGATGAATTTGAAACAGGCGATCCACGTTTAGAAGCCACTATTTATATGCCTGGAGATACTTATTATAATAAGGGCGAATCAGTTCTGCCATGGGACCCAGCCTGGTCTTCCAATGGTATGATGGTGAAGAAATATTTTGGTATCAGAAATGCATTTTCAGCAGCTTATTCTCCAAATGGACAGGCAGGATATAATAATGAAAGATGGTATCGCTATTCTGAAATGCTGCTGTTATATGCCGAAGCGCTGATCGAAAAGGGCGGCGGTATTTCTCCTGAAGGTATGGCTCTGGTTGACCAGGTAAGGGCAAGAGTTGGACTTTTGCCAAGCCTTAATCCCGACCATAGAGCAGCAGTGCGTCACGAACGTCGCGTTGAGCTTGCTTTTGAACCGCACAGATGGTTCGATATCACCCGTTGGGATATTGGAGCTACTGTATTCGGAAGCGCCTGGAAAGCCACTTATAAAGTTTTCCCTTTTCCTCAAACTGAAATTGACAGGAGCGCAGGAAAGCTGATCCAGAATGAAGGTTACTAAACGATGGTTATATAAGTGATTTGTTATAAGTTGCAAAACAAAAGTGAGAGGCCCGACCTCTCACTTTTTTTAAGAGGTATGATCCATTGGACCTATAAAATATTATTTTTTGTATTCCTGTTTTTTCTCAACGCCTGCAGAAATGATCCTGACGAATTATTTAAAAGGCTTTCTCCCGGTAAAACAGGAATAGAGTTTGTTAACCAGCTAACTTATTACGATTCTTTATCGGTACTGGAATTCGAATATATGTTCAACGGCGCAGGCGTAGCGCTGATAGATATCAATAACGACTCCTTACTGGATATTCTTTTTACCGGCAACATGGTTTCCAACAGGCTTTACCTGAATAAGGGAAATCTCCATTTCGAAGACATCACCGAAAAAGCCGGTATCCACTCCGAGGGATGGTGTTACGGCGTTGCAGTAGTGGATATTAACCAGGATGGTTACCAGGATTTTTATATCAGCAAATCCGGAAATCGATTTACTCCACCCGAGCAGAGACGCAATTTATTTTACATCAATAACGGCGATAATACTTTTACCGAATCGGCGGCAAAGATGGGTCTTGACGACGATGGATATGATGTGCATGCCGCCTTCTTCGATTATGATAAAGATGGCGATCTTGATATGTACCTGTTGAAAAATGCCTTTGTGAATTACAACCGCAATAACTCAAGGCCTAAAGAAATAACCGGCAAAGCGGCTTCTACCGATAAATTATTCCGGAATAATGGCAATGGAACCTTCACCGATGTATCGGCGCAGGCCGGCATCACCATTGAAGGATTTGGCTTAGGCGTGAATATCTGCGATATCAATAACGATAACTGGCCCGATATATATGTATCGAATGATTTCCTGACCAATGACCTGATGTGGGTGAATAACCATGACGGAACCTTCACTAACAAAGCCGCAGTAAGTCTTCGTCATGAAACCTATAATGGAATGGGTAATGATGTTGCAGATTTCAATAACGACGGATTGCCCGATATCGTGGTGGTGGATATGCTACCCCCCGATAATAAAAGATGGAAGCTAACCATGATGGGCAACGCTTATGATGAGTTTCAGCAGAATATCGGTTATGGCTACGAACCCCAGTATGTAAGGAACACCTTACAACTGAATAACGGCAATGGAACGTTCAGTGAGATCGGGCGACTTGCCGGCATGTCTGCCACCGAGTGGAGCTGGTCGCCTTTATTTGCCGACTTTGATAATGATGGATGGAAAGATCTGTTCATCGCCAATGGCTACCGGGAAGATATTACCAACCTGGATTTCATCATGTATGGAAAAAGGAATTCATTGATGGGCACCCCGGAAGCAAAACGTCGTGAGCGATTGGATGAACTGAAAAAACATCCCGGCATCAACATACATAATTACCTGTTTAAAAATAATGGCAATCTTACTTTCGATGATGTATCAGAGAAATGGGGAATGACAGATAAAGATTATTCGAATGGATCTGCCTATGGCGATCTTGACAATGACGGCGACCTCGACCTGGTCATTAATAATCTCGATGGACCTTCCTTTGTTTATGAGAACCGTTCCTCTGCAATGAAAAGCGATAACAGCTTTATACGGGTCCGTTTTAAAGGGTCTGCCGGCAACAGGGATGGTTTAGGCGCCAAGATCTGGATCTGGCAGAATGGAAAAATGCAGTTCAGTTATTTTTCTCCCTATCGCGGCTACCTGTCAACGGTAGAGCCCTTATTACACTTTGGCATCGCTAAGGCGGCAGTGGATAGCCTGAAAGTACTATGGCCTGACGGAAATGAACAGCTGATAACGAAGATGGCGCCCGGTAAAACCTATACGGTTAATTATTCGGATGCACATGGTCGTGATACTGTAGTTGTCGGACATGATCTCCAAACGGCATTTTCCCCGGTAAACAATTCAGGCATTAATTATAAACATACAGAAGATTTTTTTGTAGATTTTAAAATACAGCCGCTACTCCCCCATATGCATTCGCAGGACGGGCCAGGTTTAGCGGTAGGCGATATTAATGGCGATGGCCGGGAAGATTTTTTTGCCGGCGCAGCTTCAGGATCAACGGGAAGCTTTTTTCTTCAGCAGGCCAATGGCAAATTTATTAATCGCTTGCTACCCGATACCAATGCCGCCGATAATATGGGCGCGCTGTTATTTGATGCCGATAGCGATGGAGACCTTGATCTTTTTTTGACCGCCGGCGGCACATCTACCAAAAAGAAAGGAGACCCGATATACAGGAATAAATTTTATCTAAATGACGGTAAAGGAAATTTCTCGCCGATGCAGGGTTTCCCGAAGGTGATCACTCCTGCATCTGGCGTGAGAGGCGCCGATTATGACCAGGACGGCGATATAGATCTGTTTATATGCGGGCGGATCAGTCCCGGTGAATATCCTTATTCGCCGCAGAGTTTTTTATTAAGGAATGATTCAAAAAATAAAGTGGCCGCATTTACCGATATAACGCATTCGGCCGGCGCAGATCTTTCAACGCTAGGAATGGTCAGCGATGCCTTATGGACAGACTTTGATAATGATGGCTGGGTAGACCTGCTGGTGGCGGGAGAATTTATGCCGCTGAGGTTTTTCAAAAATGAAAAAGGAAAATTCAGGGAAATAACCGGCCAGACCGGATTGGCCAATACCGGCGGCTGGTGGAACAGCCTGGTTGCCGGCGACTTTGACAAAGATGGCGATATCGATTATATAGCCGGGAACCTGGGGCTGAATGGGCCTTACAAGGCCAGCGCCACCGAACCGGTATGCGTATATGGAAGCGATTATGATAAGAATGGAAGGCTTGATCCGATCCTTTGTCATTTTATCAACGGCGTTGAATATATGGTGCATTCACGTGATGATATCAATAAACAAATGACCGCGATGCGCGGACGCTTCAGAAGCTATGAAGCCTATGCCGAAGTGCCCTTCCGCGAAGCGCTGAGAAAAGATGAGATCGCTGAAGCGTATACGCTTAAAGCAGAACGATTTGAAACCTCTTATATTGAAAATCTTGGAAGCGGTAAATTTGCTATCCGCGCCTTGCCGCTGGAAGCGCAGTTCTCGCCGGTTTATGGAATGCTGTGCAAAGATTTTGACGGCGATGGAAACCTGGATGTTTTATGCGTGGGCAATTCGTTTTCAACGGAAGTGCAGACAGGCAGGTATGATGCGCAGGGAAGTGTAGTGATGCATGGCGATGGAAAGGGTAACTTTAAGGCCGACAGGTTGTCTTTGAATACCATAGGCGATAATAAATCCATTGTTGACCTGAAAGGTGTTAACGGGAATTCGCTGGTCATTATTGGCGTCAATTCAGACAGTTTAAAGATATTTACTACAGGTGAAAAACCAAAAAGAATCGACCTGGAAGCTGGCGATGCCTACGCGATCATAAATGACAAAGATAACCGGTCGTACCGCCAGGAATTCTATTATGGACAGTCCTATCTTTCGCAGGGAAGCAGAAGTTTTGAACTGCCTGCCAATACAAGATCAATAACGATAGTGAGCTATTCCGGAAAAAAACGAACGTTAAGTTTTTGAAAAATATTTTCAATATATCATCCTTCCTTGCCATCCTGTTGATCGTAACAGGTATTGAATCGTGCAAAAAAAAGAACACGCTTTTCCGTTCCTTATCTTCCTCGGAAACGGGCATTGACTTTGTAAATAAGATAGAAGAGAATGACACAATGAATGTGCTGGAGTACATGAATATTTATACAGGAGCGGGAGTGGCTGCAGGCGATATTAATAATGATGGACTCCCAGATATTTATTTCAGCGCCAACAGAGGAGGCGGAAAATTATACATCAATAAAGGGAACCTGAAGTTTGAGGATATTACGGCTACAGCCGGGCTGGTGCATGATCGATGGGAAACGGGCGTATCGATGGTAGATATCAACCAGGACGGCTGGCTGGACATATATGTAAATGTTGCAGGATCTGCCAGGTTTGGAAACCTGGCCAACCTGCTGTACATCAATAATCATGATGGAACCTTTACGGAAAGCGCGGAGAAATATGGCATAGCCGATAAAAGGTTAACCATGAACGCCTCGTTTTTTGATTATGATAAAGACGGCGATCTTGATCTTTTTCTCATCACCAATCCCGCCGATGAAATGGTGTCGGGCGTTAACAGCATTAAAGAAAGAAAAATAAAT